>NZ_JCBANH010000001.1:0-209838 GCF_059760925.1 Achromobacter sp. 1011791174 | reverse complement strand
CCCCCTGCTCAGCCCGCCACCCCGCCGCCATCGCGCCGCGACCTGCTGATGGCCATGGCCGGCGTTTCGGCCACTGTCGTGCTGGCCGCCTTCGATTCCACCATCATCAGCACCACCCTGCCGCGCGTGGCCGAGGCGCTGAACGGCATGGCGCTGTACGCCTGGGTCGGCACCGGCTACCTGCTCGCCACCGCCGCCTCCATCATGATCTTCGGCCGCCTGGGCGACATGTTCGGGCGCAAGCCGCTGATGCTGGTGTCGGTGCTCATCATCGCGCTGGGCTCGATCGCCTGCGGGCTGTCGCAGAGCATGGGCCAGCTGATCCTGTTCCGCTCGCTGCAAGGCATCGGCGGCGGCATGATGATCGCCACGGCCTTCGCCGCGCCCGCCGATCTTTTCCCCGATGCCAAGCAGCGCGTGCGCTGGATGGCGCTGGTGTCGGCCGCCTTCGCCATGGCCAGCGGCATCGGCCCGGTTCTGGGCGGCGCGGCAACCCAGGCGCTGGGTTGGCGCGCCGCCTTTTTCATATCGCCGATCGCCGCCGCCGTCGCGCTGTTCCTGCTGGCGCGCTACTTCCCCCGCATCAAACCCGTCCACACCGGCGAGCGCCGCATCGACTGGCTGGGCGCCCTGCTGCTGGTCGTGGCGGTGGGCGCGCCGCTGGCGGCGCTGGAGCTGGGCTTTGCCAGCGGCGATCACGCCCACCCCGGCCTGGCGCTGGGCCTGGCCGTGGCGGGCGCCGCCGCCATCGCCCTGCTGGTTCCGATCGAACGGCGCGTGGCTTCGCCGATCTTCCCGCTGCGCGTGCTGGCGGGCCGCGAACCGCAACTGCTGAATCTGGCGGCAATGACCGTGGGCGCGGTGATGTTCGTGCTGATCTTCTACAGCCCGCTGCTGCTGCAGCAGGTCCTGGGCTATACGCCCAGCCAGGCCGGGCTGCTGCTCACGCCTCTGGTGGCGGCCATCTCGGTAGGCAGCATCATCAACGGCCGGCTGTTCCACCGCCAGACCGAACCCCAGCGCCTGATGGTCTTCGGCGCCTGTCTGCTGGCTGCCGGCACCTTGATGGTGCTGCTGATCTCGCCCGGCACCTCGGCCTTGTGGATTCTGTCGGCCTTCTTCGTGAACGGCTGCGCGTTGGGCTTCCTGCTGCCCAACCTGACCCTGTTCATGCAGATGCTCAGCGAGCGACGCGACGTGGGCGTGGCCTCGGCCCTGGTCCAGACCACGCGCGCGATCGGCAGCGCGCTGGGCACGGCGCTGGTGGGTATCCTGATTTCGCATAGTTCCGTACTAAACGGAGTGCGGACTGGCTTGGGCTTGTGTATTGTCCTGTCCCTGACCTGCGCGGTGCTCGCGCACCGGGTGAAGATGAAGAACCTGGCTTCTGCCCGGAAACCCTCCTGAGACTGGACTGCACATGCGTCGTCGCGATCTGCTGGACCTGCTGGTCCTGGCCGCCGTATGGGGCGGCTCGTTCCTGTTCATGCGCATCGCCGTGCCCGAATTCGGGCCGGTGCCGCTGATCGAGCTGCGCGTCGGACTGGCCGCGCTGTTCCTGCTGCCGGCCGCGATCTGGCGCGGCCGGCTGCCGCTGATGGCGCGGCACTGGAAAGCCATTCTGGTGGTGGGCACGCTCAACGCCGCCCTGCCCTTCGTCCTGTATGCCTATTCGGCGCAATCGCTGGGCGCGGGCTTCCTGTCGGTGTCCAACGCGGTGACGCCCGTCTGGGGGGCCGTGATCGGCTGGCTCTGGCTCAAGGACAAGTTGGCCTGGTCGCGCTCGCTGGGCCTGCTGATCGCGCTGCTGGGCATCGTGGTTCTGGTCTGGGACAAGCTCAGCTTCACCTCCGGCGGCACCGGCCCGGCCGTGCTGGCCGCCGTGTCCGCGCCCGTGTTCTACGGCATCGCGGCCAACTGGACCAAACGCTTTCTGACCGGCGTGGACGCGCTGACCAATGCCACCGGCAGCATGGTCGCCGCCTCGCTGGTGCTGCTGCCGGCCGCCGTGATGACCTGGCCGCAGGCGCCGGTCTCGGCCATGGCCTGGGGCGCCACCACGCTGCTGGCCGTGGTCTGTACCGGCGCGGCCTATATCGTGTTCTTTCGCCTGATCGCCAACGTCGGCCCCACCCGCGCGGTCAGCGTCACCTTCCTGGTGCCGATCTTCGGCGTGATGTGGGGCGCATGGTTCCTGAACGAGACGATCACCGGCCCCATCCTGGCGGGTGCCGGCGTGATCCTGGTGGGCACGGCGCTGGCGCTGGGACTGATCGGCGCGCGGCGCAAGCCCGCGTAGCACGCGCGGCGCCGCGATGGAAATGGGCTCAGTACTTGTCCGAGGCTCCCGTCAACGCCACACCGATCCGCAGCAGCACATAGGACGCCGCATCCACCCAGCGCCGCAACAGCCCGCGCCGCTGGTAGTCCAGCGGCCGGATGAAGCGGCCACCCTCGCGGATGGCGGTTTCCAGCCGTTCCTGCAAGTCCCAGGCGAAGGGCTGGTCGTCGATCACCACGTTCGCTTCGCGCGCCAGCAGCAGACTGAAGGGATCCAGGTTGGACGAGCCCACGGTGGCCACGTTGTCGATGACGGCCACCTTGGCATGCAGGTAGCCGGGCATGTATTCGTAGATCTCGATGCCATCGCGCAGCAGCTGGTCGTATAGCGAACGCGTGGCGTGGTACTGCATGCGGTATTCGACCTTGCCCTGCAGCAGCAGACGCACGCGCACGCCGCGCGCGGCCGCCCTGGCCAGGGCGCGGCGGAATTGCACGCCGGGAAAGAAATAGGCGTTGGCGATGAGGATGTCGCGCCGCGCCTCGGTGATGCCCAGCAGATAGGCGCGCTCGAAGGTCTGGCGAAAGCGCAGGTTGTCGCGCAGCACCAGCGCGGCGCGCATCTGGCCGCAAGGCGCCACGGCGACATGATGCGGCTTGGTGAGCCGCATGCGGTTCCAGTCGCGCGGATGGCGTCGCAGGCGCGCCCAGTTCAGCCGCACCCAGAGCAGGTCCTGGGCGTAGGCGGCGTCGGTGACCACCGGCCCACGCACCTTGACGGCGAAGTCGAAGCGCGGCGCGGTCAGGCCGTCGGTGGGATCCAGGTCATCGTAATCGTCAACGATGTTGATGCCGCCCACATAGGCGATCTGCCCGTCGATCACGCTGACCTTGCGATGCAGGCGCCGCAGGCGGCTGCGCGACGGGATCAGCTTGGCGAACCAGCGCGGCTCGGGCCGGAAGATGCGGCACTGGGCGCCGGCGTTGGTGAGCCTGACTCGGACCTCGTCGGCGGTGGCGGCGCTGCCGAAACCGTCCAGCACCACCCGCACCTTGACGCCGCGAAGCGCGGCTTCGGCCAGGCACCGCAGCACCATCTCGCCGCTGCGGTCCAGCATGAAGATATAGGTTTCCAGGTGCACGCTGACCGTGGCGGCATCGATGGCGGCACACAGGGACGGGAAGAAGTCCGCGCCGTTCTGCAATAGCCGGATGTCGTTGCCATCCGTCCAGTCCAGCCTGACCGGCTCGCGCTTCACGGCAGTTCCAGCTCGGCCAGCAGCGGGGAATGATCGGACAGCCGGGCCCATTCCCGGCCGCGCAGCACGCGCGCGCTGCGCACGGCGAAGCCGCGCTGGTAGATGCGGTCCAGCCGGAACCAGGGGAACACGGCGGGAAAGGTGCGCGGCGGCGGCAGCAGCAGGCGCGAGCTGCCGTCCATGCCCAGCTGGTTGGTGCGCTCCATGACCGAAATGCCGTTGGGCACGCCGCGCAGCGCGTTGGTCAGGCGCTTGACCGAGTCGCGCAGTCGCGGCAGCTCGCCGCCATGGCTGCGCGGCGCGTGCGAGAACACCTCGTACAGGCCGAGCTGCTGCACGAACAGCGGCGCCAGCCGGTCGCCCCAGTCATTGAAATCGCCAGCGATGAGGATGGGATCGCCCTCGGGCACCAGGCGGCGAATGCGCTCGGTCAGCGCCAGGATCTGGCGGCTGCGGCTGCCGGCGAACAGGCCCAGGTGGACCACGAAGCAATGCACGGCGCGCCCGTCCAGCTCGATGCGGGCATGCAGCAGGCCGCGCTGTTCGAGGCGATGGTCGGAGATGTCCTGGTTCTCGTGCTCGACGATCGGAAAGCGCGACAACAGCGCGTTGCCATGGTCGGTCTGGTGGCGGATGGCGTTGCGCCCGTAGGCTACGTCCAGCCGCAGCGCCGCGGCCAGCGATTCATGCTGCGCGTCCAGCAGCGACTTGTTCTCGTTGCGCCCCTGCACTTCCTGCAGGAAGACCAGATCGGGACGCAGCCCGTACAGGCCCAGGCGCAGCTCGTTCAGGGAGTCGCGCCGGCCCAGCGCCGAGCGGCCTTTATGGATGTTGTAGCTGACGACACGGATGAGCGACATGGAAGCGATGGCGCCTTTAAAGACACGGAACCCGCCGGCCCGGACGCCCGCAAGCGCACCCCGACCCGACGCCGCCACACCCGGCGGCGCTTGCCAGATTACCGCATTTCAGTTGCCGTTTACCGCCCCCGACGCAGCCAGAAACAGAAACGCCCCGGACAAGTCCAGGGCGTTCTCTGAAACTGCGAATAACCAGTGGCGGCTATTGAAAAGAAGGCACCAGAAAATCGAGGCACCCTCCCCGCAAGCCACCAGCGCCCCACAAGCGCAGCGGCACGGATCCGGCTCCGCCGGTCCGTAGCCGCGCCCCCTTGAGGGGGAAGCGCGCAGCGCTTCGGGGGTGGGTCACTTCTCTACATTGCGCAGCCGGATGTGCAGCTCGCGCAGCTGCTTCTCGTCGACCTCCGACGGCGCCTGCGTCAGCAGACACTGCGCGCGCTGGGTCTTCGGGAAAGCGATCACGTCGCGGATCGACTCGGCGCCGGTCATCATGGTGACGATGCGGTCCAGGCCGAAGGCGATGCCGCCATGAGGCGGCGCGCCGTACTGCAGCGCGTCCAGCAGGAAGCCGAACTTCTCGCGGGCTTCCTCGGCGCCGATCTTCAGCGCGCGGAACACCTTGCTCTGCACTTCCTCGCGGTGGATACGGACCGAGCCGCCGCCGATTTCCCAGCCGTTCAGCACCATGTCGTAGGCCTTGGCGAAGGCCTTGCTCGGATCGGATTCGAGGAAGTCCTCGTGGCCGTCCTTGGGGCTGGTGAACGGGTGATGGGCAGCGGTGTAGCGACCGTCTTCCTCGTCGTATTCGAACATCGGGAAGTCGACGACCCACAGCGGCTTCCAGCCGGCGATCGCCAGGCCGGTCTTCTTGCCGAATTCGCTGTGGCCGATCTTCACGCGCAGCGCGCCGATGGCGTCGTTCACGACCTTCTCGCGGTCCGCGCCGAAGAAGATGATGTCGCCGTCCTGGGCGCCGGTGCGCTTGATCAGCTCGGCCAGCGCGGCGTCATGCAGGTTCTTGACGATGGGCGATTGCAGGCCGTCGCGGCCCTTGGCCACTTCGTTGACCTTGATGTAGGCCAGGCCCTTGGCGCCGTAGATACCGACGAACTGCGTGTAGGCGTCGATCTCGCTGCGCGACATCTCGGCCCCGCCCGGCACGCGCAGGGCGACCACGCGGCTGCCCGGCGCCGTGGCGGCGGCGGCGAAGACCTTGAAGTCCACGTCGCGCATGACGTCGGTCATGTCGGTGAATTCCAGGTTCACGCGCAGGTCCGGCTTGTCCGAGCCGTAGCGGCGCATGGCTTCGGTCCAGGTCATGATCGGGAACGGCGACGGCAGGTCCACGTCCTGCACCACCTTGAACACGTGGCGGATCATGTTCTCGAAGATCTCGCGGATCTCGAGTTCGCTCAGGAACGAGGTTTCGCAATCGATCTGGGTGAATTCCGGCTGACGGTCGGCGCGCAGGTCTTCGTCGCGGAAGCACTTGGTGATCTGGTAGTAGCGGTCGAAGCCCGACACCATCAGCATCTGCTTGAACAGCTGCGGCGACTGCGGCAGCGCGAAGAAGTGGCCGGCGTTCACGCGCGAGGGCACCAGGTAGTCGCGCGCGCCTTCGGGCGTGCTCTTGGTCAGCATCGGGGTTTCGATGTCGATGAAGCCCAGCTGATCCAGGAACTTGCGCACTTCGATCGACACGCGGTAGCGCAGCATCAGGTTGCGCTGCATCTGCGGGCGGCGCAGGTCCAGCACGCGGTGCGTCAGGCGGGTGGTCTCGGACAGATTGTCGTCATCGAGCTGGAACGGCGGCGTGACCGACGCGTTCAGGATCTCGACTTCCTTGCACAGCACTTCGATCTCGCCCGAGGCCAGTTCGGCGTTGGCCGTGCCGGCCGGACGCTCGCGCACCAGGCCGGTGACGCGGATGCAGAATTCGTTGCGCAGGCGCTCGGCGGTGGCGAAGGCGGCGTTGTCCGGATCGAACACGATCTGGGCCAGGCCCGCGCGATCGCGCAGGTCGATGAAGATGACCCCGCCGTGGTCGCGGCGGCGGTTCACCCAGCCGAACAGGGTGACGGTCTGGCCGAGATGGTCACGGCAAACCTGGCCGGTATAGCAGGTACGCATGCGGGATGACTCCGTTGTGTGCTTGGTAGTAGCGTAAAGGGTTACGAATCGGCGTGGGGCGCCGGTACGGGCGGGGCGGGCCGGTCGGCGGCAGGCATCGCCGCGGCCGGGGCGACCACGCCCATGGAAACGATGTACTTCAGGGCCGCGTCCACGCTCATCTGCAGGTCGATCGCCTCGGTGCGCGGCACCATGAGGAAAAAGCCCGAGGTCGGGTTGGGCGTGGTCGGCACGTAGACGCTGATGTGCTCGCCGGGCAGCTGTTCCGCCACCTCGCCGCCGGGCGTGCCGGTGACGAAGGCGATGGTCCAGGCGCCGGCGCGCGGATACTGCACCAGCACGGCGCGGCGGAACGCCTGACCGTTGGGCGCCAGCACCGTGTCGCTGACCTGCTTGACCGAGTTGTAGATGGAGCGCACCAACGGGATGCGGCCCAGCAGGGCCTCCCACTGGTCGACCATCGTGCGGCCGATCAGGTTGGCGGCGAAAATGCCCGTCAGCAGCACCACCGCCACGACCAGGACGAAGCGGAAGCCGGGGATGTCGACGCCGAACAGCGATTCGGACGACAGGAAGCCGGGCACGAACCCTTCCAGGGTGGCGACCAGCAGACCCAGCACCCACACCGTGATGACCAGGGGAACCCAGATCAGCAGGCCGGTGATGAAGTACTTCTTGATGACGCGCATTCGCATCGCGTGGCTCTAGGAAGCCGCGGACCCGGTGGCGGCGGGAGTGGCCGGGGCCGCCGGCGCCGCGGGCGTGGCCGGCGCGGCCGCGGGAGCGGCGCTCTCGGACGGGGCCGACGTGGACGCGCCGCCGCTGCCGTTGCCGCGGAAATCCGTGACATACCAGCCGGAGCCCTTGAGCTGGAAGCCAGCCGCGGTCACCTGCTTGGAAAAGGCACTCTGGCCGCACTCGGGGCAAACCGTGAGCGGCGCGTCGGAGATCTTCTGCAGCACATCCTTGGCATGGCCGCAGGCGCTGCACTTATAAGCGTAAATGGGCATTTCGTGCTCCCGGGCGCGAACCCGGCGTATCAAAAGACCGTTCCAAAAGACCGTTCGCCAAATCACGACGGGCAGACGGCCCGGCGGTCTGGCCATGGCCCGGCCACGAACGCGGCGGCGGATGCCGCGCGCTGAAGGCAAGACCAAAAAAATACGGGAAAGTCTTGAATTTTAGCGGTTTTTCATGAACAACCGGAGACGGCCCGGGCGGCGGGTCCCCCAGGACGCCGCGCCCGGACTCGCCCGGGGCGCCCCACGCCGCTTCCCGCGAGCCGCCGGCCGGCTTTCCCGACGGTTCCCAGGCCGGTTGGGGCCGGTCCCGCGCCGCCCGCCGGACCGCCTAGACGGGCAGCAGGAACATCAGCGCCGCCACCAGCGTCGGCCCCAGGGCCGACAGGAACAGCCGGCCTGACGAGATGCTGCCGTCCGGGAAATGGTTCTTCAGGATGGCGAAGCCGGCCGGATTCGGCGCGTTGGCGATCACGGTCAGGCCGCCGCCGGTGACGGCGCCCGCCACCAGCATGTAACGCCAAGCCTCGCTGGTGCCCTCGACCAGCGATCCCAGGTAGGTCAGGGCCGCATTGTCCGTGATGGCCGTCAGCGCGGTCGCGCCCCAGAACAGCACGAAGGGCTGCAGGCCGCCCAGCAGGTCCTGCAGCCACCATTTCTGCAGGCCGCCCAGCACCACCAGCCCGGCCAGGAAGAAGCCGACCATCAGCCCTTCCTTGATCATCAGGCGGCTCTGGTAGCGCTTGTACGCTTCCGTGAAGCCGATGAACATCATCAGCAGGCCCAGGAAGATCGCGGGATGGTGCGCGGTGAGCACCACGGCGACCAGGAACGCCAGGTGCACCAGCATGACCACGACCGGCACCGGCGGACGCCGGTCCGCGCCTTCAGGCGCGTCAACGCCGCCACCGGTGCCCACGCTGTGCCCCAGCAGCGCCTTGCGGCAGACCAGGGTCAGCAGCGCCGCGTTCAGGCACACGGCCACGGCGGCGCGCCAGCCGAAGTGCTGCAGCATGAAGCCGGAATCCCAGCCGAAAGTGGTCGCCACCATCAACACGGGCGGCGCGGCGTAGGACGTGAGCACCCCGCCGATCGACACGTTGACGAACAGCACGCCCAGCGTCATGTACTTGAATCCGGCCCGGCCGCTGGTGCGGAAATAGGCGTCGCGCAGCAGGATGGCGGCCAGCGTCATGGCGGCCGGCTCGGTGATGAAGGAACCGCCCAGCGGCACCAGCGACATAATCACGAAGAACGTGGCCAGCTCGCGGCGCAGCGGCAGCACGCGCGCCGCCAGCCGCACCAGCTGTCCCACCAGTTCCAGGATCGGACGGCTGGCCGCCACCACCATGATGACGAACACGAACAACGGCTCGGTGAAGTTGCGCGTGTCCATGTACTCGATGGCCGTGGACGGCCCGGACAGCGCCGCCATGGCGACGATGAGCGCGAAGGCCCACACGCCGAACACCGCCTCGACCTCGGCGAACAGATGCCAGAAGCCCGCGTGCGGCCCGCCTTTGTGCGCCAGCCGCGCAAAGAACGGCACCGAGAACGTATGAAGGACCGCCACCGCGAACAACAGGGTGGCGATGACTTCGATGGGCTGGGGCATGGCTGGGCTTCCGTGATCAGGGACGATGACTGCGCCCTGCCCGCCTGAAGGCACGCAGGGCAAGGGCCGCAATATAACGTAGGCCCCCGTCCCCGCGACACCGGGTCACTACTAAGACGCGCGCGCCTGCCGGCCGTGCGCGACGCCATCATCACCCGCCAGGGCAAAGCAGGCGCTCGGGCCAGACAGGACGTCCGACCGGCGCCATCGTCGCTCAGGCGATCGGCGCGGGCGGATCGCCGCCTTCCTGCGCCGCCTTCATCTCCATCAGCAGGCTGTGCAGCATCTCGGTGGACAGGCCGTGCAGCACCAGCCGGTAGCCGGCGCGCAGCGTCGACATCGGCACCAGCGGATGGCTGTTGTTCACCAGGATCAGGTGCTGTGGCGCGCCCAGCAGCTTGGCCGCGTAGATGCCGATGGTCTCGTCCAGCTGCAGCGAATTGGCCGCGCGCCAGAAGTCGTTATCGGTGAGCATGAGCTGGTACAGCGGCGTGAACAGCTCGATGGCGCTTTGCAGGTCCAGGAAATTCAGCCGCGACTGCGGCATGTCGTCCAGCAGTAACCCGGGATCGCGGATCATGGAGAAGTCGACCCGCTCGGGCGCATGCATCTCCACGCCCGCCTCGCGCAGCGCGGTGTTGAGCCGGATGACGAAGTTAAACAGGTTCAGGTCGTGCTTGACGAACAGTTCATCCTTCAGGTCGTCGATCTCGCGCGGCTCCAGCGGCGTGGTGCTGACCGGCACCGGCGAATTGGCGGCGATGAAGGCCAGGATCTGCGCGCCCAGGTGGAAGTGCCGCAGGATCAGCCAGTTGGCCTCGGGCGAGACGAAGCGCTTCAGGCCCCAGGCCAGGATGCGATGCAGCAGCTTCGAATGCGACCAGCGCCTCGGCACGAAGGTCTTGACCACCTGTATCAGCACGATGAAGGCGCGCGCCAGCGGCCGCAGGAAGGGCAGCAGGTACTGGCGCGAACTGCTGCTCGAATCCGTCAGCCAGGCTTTCTTGACCTTGTCCGGCAAGGGCGTGCTGCGATCCAGGTACAGGGCCAGCCAGGGGCTGGGATCCAGCGGATCGTGCGCCTTGGCCAGGAACTCGGGTTCTTGCTTCATTGCGCCTCGTCCTCCATCACGTGATGGAACTGCATCAGGTAGAGCGCGGCGGTGCGGCGCGCGGTGTCCACGATGCGCCGCTCGGCGCGGCCGTCCTCGTCGCAATCCAGCGCCAGCTCCACCGCCGCCAGCCAGCGCGCCAGGTGGTGCTCGTCGTTCTGGCCATGGTATTCCAGGAAGCGGAAGGCGTCCGGCGGCAGCGGCAGGCTGGCCTTGAGCAGCGGCAGCAGGGCCGGCACGATGCGCTGGCCGGTGCCCTCGATGATGTAGATCGCGCCGAGCAGGCCGATGGGGTCGCGCGTGGCGGCCAGGCTGTGCAGGTAGGCGTTGAGCGCCTCGCCGCCCGGATTGCGGCGCAGGGCGTCGATGTCGTCCACCGGACCGCCCGCGTTGCGATAGTCCTGGAACAGGATCTTGAAGTCATTCTGTTCCTCGCCCGCATGCACGTCGATCAGCGCCGCCAGCGGCTGGTAGGCCTCGCTCAGCGAGGCCGCGCCCTCGCGCATCCACTTGCTGCCCTCGCGCACCTGCGGAATCCAGCTTTCCATCCAGGTCAGGTAGTCGGCGGTCTGGAAACGGCGCTCGCGCAGGCGCCGCACCACCGGCGTGCGCCAGACGCGCGAGCGGTAGTCGTGCCAGATCGAGGCCAGTTCGGTCAGCAGCTGGCCCAGGCCCTGCGGCGCGCTGTCCGGATCGTGCGGCGGGGCGATGGCGTCGGCGTCGGCGCTGTGCGCGTCGTGCGGCTGCGCGGCCGCCGGGCTCGCGGACGCGACGGCCCGCGCGGGCTGTTCATGCACGGCCTCGGCCTCGAACAGCATGTACGCGGTCATGAAGCGACCCGACTCGGGGATGTAGCACAGCAGCTGCTCGCCCGGCTTGATCTCGCGCGTTTCCAGGAACTCGGCCAGCATGATGAGAATGGACGCCGCGCCGGTGTTGCCGCGCCACGCCAGATTGCTGAACCAGCGCTCGCGCGGAATGGCCAGACCGGCCTTGTCCAGCAGGTCGGCCACCACCGGAATGAATTTCTCGGACGAGTAATGGCACAGGAAATGGTCAATCTGGTCCGGATCTACCCAGCCATCGCGCACCAGCTTGGCGTATTCGTGGATGCCGATATCGAACAGGTGCGGCAGCAGCCGGATATCCTGGCGCAGCGACAGCGCGCCGTCGGCCTCGGCGTCGGTCCAGGACGGGTAGTCCAGGTGCCCGCGCTGGCGGTCGGCCGACAGGCCCAGCTGCATGCAGACCGGATAGTCGCCCGAGAACGAGCGCTGGTGCACCCACTTGAGCCGCAGGCGCACGCCGCGCGAGATGCCCGGCAGCGCGCGGCCGGAGTTGCCCAGCAGCAGCGCGCCGGCGCCGTCGGACAGCATCCAGCGCAGGAAGTGCGCATCGAAATCGGCGTCATAGTCGCGCGCGGCGAAGCGCGAACGCTTGAACAGGCGCGAGGGCAGCTCGCTGGCCACGGCCAGGGCGCTGGCGTGCCCACCCAGTTCCACGCCCTGCGCGGCCGCCTGGATGGCCGACACGCCGGCGGCGCAGATACCATGCACAGACAGGGTTTCCATCGGATGCGCGGCCATCTCGCCCTGGATCATGTTGGCGAAGCCCGGCATCAGCGCATCGCCGCCCGACGAGCCACTGGCCAGCATCGACACATCGGCCAGCTCGGATTCGTTGCGCCGAAGGCAGTCACGGATGGCGTTGGCGGCGAGCTGCGCGTTGCTGAACACGGTTTCGCCTTCCGGGCCGATCGCGTAATGGCGCTGCTTGATGCCGTTCTCGGCCAGGATGCGCTGCTTGATGCGCCCCGAGATGCGGTTCAGCGGCGCGATGTAGCGGTCCATATCGTCATTGGACACGGGCTCGCCCGGCATGAAATAGCCGGCGCTTTCCAGGTAGACACGATGAAACGCGATGGGCATGACGACCTCTGGTGATGTGCGTGGCGGCCTAGCGGATGTGCTTGGCCGCCATGCGGGAACGGGTACGGAAGCGCGGGCTGAACGCGCCCAGCACGAAAACGCGGAACATGTAGGGGACCAGGCCGCCTTCATTCAGCGCGGCGGGAACTTGATCGCGGTAACGGCCGTAGTGCAGCTCGGTCAGCTCGGCCCAGTGCGCGCGCGAATGCTCGTGATGCGCGGTGTGCAGGCCGATGTTGAACAGCAGCGGATTGAGCAGGCCCTCGAAATTGCGCGCGTAGCTCAGCGCCGCGCCGCGTCCGGGACCGCCATCGGCGTGCGCGTGCTGCAGGTAATTGGTGGCCAGCAGCCAGTGCAGGCCGTGCAGCTGCGGCACGATCACGAACACCAGCGCCTTGGCCGGATTCAGCGCCAGCAGACCCGCCCACAGGCCCAGCCAGGCGCCGTACTGCGCCATGCAGTAGCGCCAGGCGCCGGGCCAGTGCCGGCGCAGCCGGCCCAGCCAGGTGAAGAACAGCGGATACAGCACCCAGACCGCCTGCGCCGGATGGATCAGGTAGCCCCACAGATGATTGGTGTCGCCGCCGAAGCGATAGGTGCGCGCCTGGTCGTCCGGACCGTGCTTGTAGCGATGGTGGTTGGCCACGTGCGCCGGATAGAACACGAAGGTGGGGTGTCCCTGCAGCAACGTGATCCAGAAATCCGTGGCCCGGTTGGCCCAGCGCCCGCGCCACATGCGCAGGTGCGTGTGGTTGTGGTGGATCACGCCGATGCCCAGCGTGAGAAACAGCATCAGCGCATACAGCGGCCACCAGAAGCCGTGGACCCATTGCCAGGCCGCCAGCGCAGGCAGCGCCGCCAGATAGGCCAGGCTCTGCCAGTCGCGCCGGTTGCGCAGCGTGGGCAGCGAGAAACGCCGGCTACGCGCGTCCGCCAAGCGACTCTCGCTTCTGGTGAGCCTGCAGCTGCGCCTCGGCCGCGTCGGCCTTCAGCCGGGTGCGGAACAGCCGGTCCATGAAGGTGAACTGGAAACCATAGTTGCCGTTGTAGCAGGCATGATGCAGATGGTGCCGGCGGCTGGCGGCGAACCAGTGCGCATAGGACACCTTGGGGAAGAAATCGTAGTTGGCGTGGCCGATACAGTTGAAGAACAGGCTGAACAGCGGCACCGAGGCCAGCGACCAGAAGCTGAAGTCGTGCAGCATCATGGGCAGCATGATCACGTTGCCCAGCATCAGCGCCTCGATCGGATGGAAGCTGTAGGTCGAGAACGGCGTGGTCACCACCGAGCGGTGATGCGGCAGGTGAAAGCGCCGCAGCGGCCGGGTGTGCAACAGGCGGTGGTTGACCCAGAAGTGCACGTCGTTCCAGGCCAGCAGGAACAGGATCTCCAGCGTGATCTTCTGCCAGCTGGCGTCCGGATCCAGATGCGCCCAGCCCAGTTGCAGCAACCCCCAGGGAAAGACCATGCCGGTGCCGAACAACAGCACCGACACGCCGGACTGCGCCAGCTCGCGGCGCAGCTGCCCCGGCGCCAGCGGACGCGGATCCAGCGGGCGCCCGATGCCGAGCGCGGGCAGGATGTGATGCGTCAGCAGCCAGGTGGCCGCGCCGAACAGCAGGTAGATACCGCCGAAAAACAGCAGCCCCGCCAGCATGACCTGCCAGACGGACAAGGCTTGAAAAGCTTGGGCCATGGAGTTTTTATTTCACCCGGAGAATGGCCGCATCATAAGCAATCCGTCAGCATCCGGGGGAGGCATGTATTACCAAATGAATCCGAAGCGGACAAAGCCTGCCGGACGCCCCATCCGCGCGGCCGGCAGACGCCCGCGCCGCGCTCAACGCGGCGGAAACGCGCGGTCCAGCTCGGCCACCGCCGCCTGCAGGCGGTCCGCCAGCGCGGCGCTGGCCGCCGGCATGGGCGCGCGCAGCTCGTCGGTGAGCAGGCCCTGCCGCGCCAGCTGCGCCTTGACGGGTCCGGGATTGGGTTCGGCGAAGGCCAGCTGGATCATCGGCGCCAGCGCCAGGAACAGCGCGCGGGCCTGGTCCAGCCGCTGCTCGCGCACGGCGCGGTACAGCGCCACGAACAGGTCGGGCCGGATGTGCGCGGCGGCCGCGATGATGCCGGAACCGCCCAGGCACAAGGTCGACAGCGTCTGCAAATCCTCGCCCGCCATCACTTGCAGCCGGCCATCGGCGATCAACGCCACGGTCTTTTCCAGCGAGCCGCCGCAGTCCTTGATGGCGGCGATGTTCGGGTGCGCCGCCAGCTCCAGCAGCGTGGCCGTGTCCAGCGCCGCGCCGGTGCGGTAGGGAATGTCGTACAGCGCCAGCGGGAAGCGCGAGGCGTCGGCCAGGCAACGGAAATAGGCGGACGCGCCGGCCTGTCCGGGCCGCACGTAGTACGGCGCGGGCGCCAGGATGCCCGCCAGCGGCCGCGTGCCGAAGGCCGACAGGCGGCGCAGCACATGGCCCTGGTGGTTACCGGCCAGGCCCATCATCACGGGCAGGCCGTCGGCGACGTTCAGCACCGCGTCCAGCACGGCCAGCTGCTCGGCGTCGTCCAGCGCCGCGGCCTCGCCGGTGCTGCCGCACACGACCAGGCCGTCAACGCCGGCCGCGGCGTAGTGGCGCACCAGCCGGCGCAGCGCGCCGCCATCGACGGCGCCGCCCGAGAACGGCGTGACCAGGGGAATCCAGATGCCCTGGAACGGGGATGTTTGAGTCGGCATGAGAGAACACTCCTTCGGTATGGACCGTGGTTGGACCGTACAGAAGTGCTCGGGAATGCGCTGGGAGGTCGCGGGCGGCGCCATGCGCCGCCGGGAAGGCCGCTGTTCCGTCGCCCATCTGACGGAACAGCATGCTCCGGTCAGATGAGCGGCTGTTTTTTGGATTTCAGGCCGGCAGCAGCCAGCGCCACGCACAGGGCGCGGAACGGGGCAGCGGATTGAATGGCCTGGATCATCATGAATCGGAAAGCGCCGCGCGGCATGCGCGGATGCGGAAATCTACCGGGCGGCAGGCCAGCTGTCAACGGCGTCGGCCGCCCCCTGCGCAACGGACGCTCAGCGCAGGCTGGCCAGGAAGATCGCGCACAACGCTTCCATGCCGGCCTGGTCGTCGGCGTCGAAACGGTCGGGCACCGGGCTGTCCACGTCCCATACGCCGATCAGCTCGCCGTCGCGCACCAGCGGCACCACGATCTCGGAACGCGAAGCCGCGTCGCAGGCGATGTGGCCGGGAAACGCATGCACGTCCGGCACGCGCTGCGTGCGCCGCTGGCTGGCGGCCGCGCCGCACACGCCGCGATTCAGCGGGATACGCACGCAGGCCGGCTTGCCCTGGAACGGGCCCAGCACCAGCTCGGTGCCGTCGTAGAGATAGAAGCCCGCCCAGTTCAGCTGCGGCAAGGCCTGGTAGACCAGCGCGCTCAGGTTGGCGGCGTTGGCGATGCGGTCGTGTTCGCCTTCCAGCAGCGCGCGGGCCTGCGCGGCCAGCTCGGCGTACAGGGCGGGCTTGGAATCGGCGGAAATCGGGGCGGCTTCAAACATAGGCAAATGTAACTGTACAGGCGCTTATCGGTGCAAGTGATTGTAGGGCCCGCCGGCATAAACGGGGCCGGCCCGCGCGCCTGTGTGACAATAGATTTTCGCCGGCGCCCGTGCCGGCGTCCCTTTCTCAACCCTTCTTGGTCAAGAAGCCCATCCATGGACAAGCCTTTCGAACCTGCGTTTTCCTTTTCGGAACGCGCTCAGCAGCTCACCAGTTCCGCCATCCGCGAGATCCTCAAGGTCACCGAGCGGCCCGAAGTCATTTCGTTCGCCGGCGGCCTGCCTGCGCCCGGCGGCTTCCCGGTAGAAGTGGTACGCGCTGCGTTCGACAAGGTCCTGTCCACCAACGGGCGCGCCGCGCTGCAGTACGGCCCGACCGAAGGCTACGCGCCGCTGCGCAAGTGGGTCGCCGAAGACCTGACCCGCGCCGGCGCCGACGTGTCGCCCGACCAGGTCCTGATCGTGTCTGGCTCGCAGCAGGCGCTGGACCTGCTGGGCAAGGTGCTGATCGACAAGGACAGCAAGATCCTGGTCGAAGACCCCAGCTACCTGGGCGCGCTGCAATCGTTCAGCCTGTACCAGCCCAAGTACGTGCCGGTGCCCACCGATGACGGCGGTCTGATCCCCGAGGCCATCACGCCCGAGCTGGCCAGCGGCGCGCGCTTCCTCTACGCGCTGCCCAACTTCCAGAACCCCACCGGCCGCACGCTCAACCTGGAACGCCGCATCGCGCTGGTCAAGCGCGCCGCCGAGCTGAACCTGACCATCATCGAAGACGATCCCTACGGCGAGCTGCGCTACGCGGGCGAACCGCAGCCGGGCCTCTTGACGCTGGCCGCCGAATACGGCGCCAACGTCATCCGGCTGGGCACGTTCTCGAAGGTGCTGGCCCCCGGCCTGCGCCTGGGCTTCATCGCCGCCGCGCGCCCCATCATCAACAAGCTGGTGCAAGCCAAGCAGGCGACCGACCTGCACACGCCCACGCTGACGCAGATGGCCGTGTACGAGATCGTCAAGGACGGCTTCCTGGAAGAGCACCTGCCCAACGTGCGCGAGATCTACCGCGCGCAGGGCAGCTGCATGCTGGACGCCATCCAGAAGGAATTCCCGGCCAGCGTCAGCTGGACCAAGCCGGAAGGCGGCATGTTCATCTGGGTCACGCTGCCCGAGCACATGGACAGCGCCAAGCTGCTGGAAAAGGCCATCGCCCAGAACGTGGCCTTCGTGCCGGGCGCGCCGTTCTACAGCGGCGGCGGCCGTGCCAACACCCTGCGCCTGAGCTTCGCCACGGTGCCGGAAGACAAGATCCGCACGGGCATCGCCATTCTCGGCAAGATCCTGAAAGAAGGGTAGGCCCACCCCCGAGGCGCCTACGGCGCTTCCCCCTCAAGGGGGCGCCGCTACGGACCGGCGGAGCCGGATCCGTGCGGCCTGGATCTTGGGCAGCACCTGTTGCATGCAACGTGGCTGCCTCGACTCCAGGGCTACGCGGCATCGAAGTCACGGCTGGGCAGGATGCCCGGCCGTTGTTGTTTTATGCTGTCGGTTTTCCCCCTTCCTCAAGTCCGTGACAGTGAGCGCCTCGCCCCAATCCCCCGTCGACCTCAGCGACATCGTCTTCACCGACTGGGTCGAACGCTGGCTGCCCAAGTCCTGGCGTCCCTATGCCCGCCTGTGCCGGCTGGACCGGCCCATCGGCACCTGGCTGACGCTGCTGCCGTGCATCGCCGCGCTGGTCCAGGCCGCGGGCGGGCTGCCTGACCTGCAACGGCTGATCGTGTTCTCGCTGGGCGCGCTGCTGATGCGCGGCATCGGCTGCACGGTCAACGACATGTGCGACCGCAACTTCGATAAGCACGTCGAGCGCACGCGCTTTCGCCCCCTGACCAGCGGGCAGCTGAGCATGCGCCAGGCGGTGGCGTTCCTGATCGGCCAGTTGCTGGTCTGCGGCTCGCTGCTGTTCTTCCTGAACGACATGAGCCGCTGGCTGGCGGTGGCGGTGCTGCCCTTCGTCTTCGTCTATCCGCTGTGCAAGCGCGTGACCTACTGGCCGCAGGTGGTGCTGGGCATTTGCTTCAACTGGGGCATGCTGATGGCCTGGTCCGACACGCAGAACCACCTGCCGCTGGCCGCCGTGGCCATGTGGCTGGGCGCGGTGCTGTGGCAGGTCGGCTACGACAGCATCTACGCCTACGTGGACGTGCGCGACGACCGCAGCCTGGGCCTGCATTCCACCGCCATGCGTTTCGGCGACCAGGGCAAGCTGTGGATTGGCGGCTTCTACCTGGCCACCGTGGCGCTGTGGGCCTGGGGCGGCTACGCCATCGGCATGTCCTGGGCCTATTACGTCGGCATCGCCGCCGTGGCCCTGCACCTGGCCTGGCAGCTCAAGGTCTTCGACATCCAGCACCCCGCCCGCAACTTCCGCCTGTTCCGCGCCAACCTGTGGCTGGGCGCGCTGTTGATCGCGGCCGCGCTGGCGGGCACCTTGATCCGCTGAGCAATCAGCATCGTCTGAAATCGCGGCCGGCTTTGCGCCGGGCACATTGCCCGGCGCCTCGCGCCGCGCGATGATGAAAGCTCCTTCGATCATCCAGGAGTTTTCCGCATGCGTGCCCTGTTCCCTACGCTCATGACGGCCGCCGCCCTTGCCCTGCTGGCCACGGGCCCCGCCCAGGCGGCCGACTGCTCGGCCGCGCGTGGCTGCGCCGCCAAGTTCTGCCAGATCGAAAACGACATCGCGCAGGCCCAGGCGCACGGCAACAGCCGCCAGGAAGCCGGCCTGCGCCGCGCGCTGGCCGAAGCCAAGGCGCACTGCACCGATAGCCGCCTGCAGAACCAGCGCGAAGCCGACGTGCGCGAGAAACAGAACAAGGTCGCCGAACGCGAAGGCGAACTCAAGCAGGCTCGCGCCAAGGGCAAGCCGGAAAAGATCGACAAGGCCCAGCGCAAGCTGGACGAAGCGCGCGCCGAATACGACGCCGCACTGGCCGACCTGAACCGCTGAACCCGACTGCGCGCAGCGCTCGGCGCCGGCCGGTATTGCCGGTCGGCGCTGCATGGCTGCCGCAGCGCCCGCGCCAGCATTGGCGGCAAGAGGCAAGGCGGCGCTGAACGCGCCGACCGTCGCGCCAGCTTGAAGCCTGCCGGCGGTCATCCAGCCGCCCGCCCCCCATCCCTGCGTTCCAACACGACAGAGGCCCGCCCGGCATCGCGGATCCCTTACGTGTCATTCATTGGAAATATCGCCACCTATGGATCCATTTGGTGAAATCTATCTTCATTAGTACAGGTTTTGGAAAGATGTTTTCAGGGAATCAGGGTTTATCCGGGGAGACATTGAGCACAGAATGCATCTCATCGGGACACAGCAAGCGAACCCCCCGCAATCAGGCCCGAGGTTCGGATCCCAAGCTCAAGACAAATGGAGGTCTGCTATGAAAACCCTTGCTACCGCTTTGATGCTGTCCATGTCCGTCATCGCCGCCGGCGCCCAAGCCGCTGAAACCGGCCCGTCGCGCGCCCAGGTCCAGGCCGAGCTGCAACAGGCCAAGGTCTCGGGTCAATACACCTTCGGCGAAGAAGGCTACCCCGCCCCCATCGCCCAGGCGTCGAGCCTGAGCTCGCAGCAGGTGCAAGCCCAGCTGGCTGAAGCCAAGACCGCCGGCGTCGTCACCTTCGGCAACCTGGACTACCCGCCCGTCGCCCAGTCGCACGCCAGCACGCTGAGCCGCGCCGAAGTCCAGAACGAACTGGCCCAAGCCAAGACGGCCGGCCTGGTGACCTACGGCAACCTGGACTACCCGCCCCTGGGCAGCTGATCCAACCGCCGCGCGCCGGACCTTCCCTCACGGGTCCGGCCCAGGCGCAGCGAAGCCCTTCCGCCGCAAGGCGGAAGGGCTTTGTTTTTGTCGATTTGATGTCTGATTTCGTCGAAACAACATTACATATGGCCGTTACGGCATTTTGTGCTCTACAAATCGACAGCACCCAGGCATAGCATGAGGCCATCCCAACCCGCTCCCTATCCGCAGGAGACGCCTCATGTCCACCGCCACCAAACCCGTCCTGTTGCTGGGCGCCGGAAAAATCGGTTTCGCCATCGCCCTGATGCTGGAACGCAGCGGCGACTATTCGGTCCTGGTGGCCGACCAGGATCCGGCCCGGCTCGCCGCCGTGGCCGAACTGGGCTGTGAAACCCGGTTGATCCCGGATGACGACGCGCTGGCGCGCGCCATCGAAGGCCGCCATGCGGTGCTCAACGCCTTGCCTTTCCACCGCGCGATCGCGGTCGCGGGCCTGTGCGCCAAGGCCGGCGTGCACTATTTCGACCTGACCGAGGACGTAGCCAGCACCCACGCCATCCAGGCGCTGGCGGCCGACGCGCGCAACGTGCTCATGCCGCAATGCGGCCTGGCGCCCGGCTTCATCGGCATCGTCGGCAACGCGCTGGCGCGCCGTTTCGACACGCTGCTGGACCTGCGCATGCGCGTGGGCGCGCTGCCGCGCTATCCGTCCAACAGCCTGCGCTACAACCTGACGTGGAGCACGGAAGGGCTGATCAACGAATACTGCAATCCCTGCGAGGCCATCGTCGACGGCCAGCTCAGCAGCGTGCCCGCGCTGGAAGGCTATGAGACCTTCGCGCTGGACGGCGTCGAGTACGAAGCCTTCAACACCTCCGGCGGACTGGGCACCCTGCCCGCCACCCTGCTGGGCCGCGCGCGCAACGTGGACTACAAGTCGGTGCGCTACCCGGGCCACTGCAACCTGATGAAGCTGCTGCTCAACGACCTGCGGCTGCGCGACCGGCGCGACCTGCTCAAGGACATCTTCGAAACCGCCATCCCGACCACCGAGCAGGACGTGATCGTGATCCTGGCCTCGGCCAGCGGCCACCGCCACGGCCGGCTGGAAGAAGAGTCGTATCCGATCCGCGTGTTCGGCGCCGATGTGGACGGCCACCGGCTCAGCGCCATCCAGCTCTCGACCGCCGCCGGCATCTGCGCGGCGTTGGACCTGGTGACGCAGGGCGCGCTGCCGCAACGCGGTTTTGTCGGGCAGGAGATGATCGCGCTGGAGAACCTGCTGCAGAACCGCTTTGGCCGCGTCTATGCCGGCAAGCCCCTGGCCCTGGACAGCGCGGTATTGAACGACCGCTGACATCCAGCGTCACGACATTCGCCAGGCGGCTGCAATCCGGCGCCTGGCGAATGCCGCAAGCCGGAGCGCAACCCTTCGCGCGCCGACCTAGGCCCAGCCCTCCAGCCGCCGCGTCGCGCGCACCAGGCGCTGCTCTTCCTGCTCGATGTCCGCCAGGCTCTGGCGCACGCTGTCCACGTGCTCGGCGGCGGCGCGCCGGGCCTGCTCGGGCTGACGCGCGATCACGGCGTTGTACAGGCGCGCGTGCTGCCGGTCGATGAGTTTTTTTTCCGGCTCGCGGTGATAAAGATTGTTGACGCAGGCGAAGACCGAGCCCAGCAGCAGGTCGGTCAGCGATTGCAGCGTATGCACCAGCACCGGATTGTGCGAGGCCTCGCAGATCGCGCGGTGGAAGGCATGGTCCAGATGCGCGTGCGTGGCGGCGTCGGTCTCGATGCCCTGGGAGGCCATCATCTCGTCATAGCGACGGCGGATCATGATGAAGTCCGCCTCGGTGCCGCGCAACGCGGCCAGCCGGGCGGACTCGGCCTCCAGCAGCGAACGCACCTCAAGTAGGTCATACAGCGTGCGCGGCTGCGAGTTGAACAGGTGCATGAGCGGCCCGGCGTCCACCTTGGAGATCTGGGCCACGAACGAGCCCTTGCCCTGCGAGGTATGGATGATCTCGCGCGCGCGCAGCAGCTTCAGGCCTTCGCGCAGCGCCGTGCGCGACACGCCCAGCTTCTCGGTCAAACGCCGTTCCGACGGCAGGGCCTGGCCGGCCTTGAGCACGCCGTCCAGGATCAGGCGCTCGATGCGCTCGGCCACTTCGTCCGCCACCTGGCGGGGTTTTTCTTCGGTTTCCGCGTACATGCCTACTCCGGACCAGTGGTATGACCAAGCGATCGTCCGGCACGATCGCCTTGCATCATCCCTCTGTAAGTCGCTGATATGAAACCATAAAAAATCGATTTTTGCCTAAACTGGCGCAAACAAACTGGTATGACCAGCGGGTTTTCGTATGGACATCGGCACGCGCGCGGACGATCATGTGCGATGACCGATCCGTCCGGCGCCCCTCGCGGCGCCGTCCAGCCATACCCCTCAGTCAGAGATCAGCATGACGCAACGCATCGAGCATCACGGCCTGCAAGTGGCGGCCAATCTCAACCAGTTCATCGAACAGGAAGCCCTGCCCGGCACCGGCCTGGACGCCGCCAGCTTCTGGCAAGGCTTCTCGGCGCTGGTGCATGACCTGGCGCCGAAGAACCGCGCCCTGCTGGCCGAACGCGACCGCCTGCAGGCCGAGCTGGACGCCTGGCACCGCGCGCATCCCGGCCCCATCGCCGACCCGGCCGCCTACCGCAAATTCCTGGAGGATATCGGCTACCTGCTGCCGCAACCCGCCCAGGTGCGCGCCACCACCGAAAACGTCGATACCGAGATCTCGCAGCAGGCCGGTCCGCAGCTGGTGGTGCCGGTATCGAATCCACGCTACGCGCTCAACGCCGCCAACGCCCGCTGGGGCAGCCTGTACGACGCGCTGTACGGCACTGACGCCATTCCGGCCACGCCCGGCGATGACGGCAAGGGCTACAACCCCGAGCGCGGCCGCGCCGTGATCGCGCGCGCCCGCGCCTTCCTCGATTCGGCCGCGCCGCTGGCGCAGGGCTCGCACGCCGACGCCACCGGCTACGCCATCGACCAGGGCCAGCTGCGCGTGACGCTGGCCAGCGGCGCCACGACGCTGAAGTCGCCGTCGCAGCTCATCGGCTATCAGGGCCCGGCCGACGCGCCGTCGGCCGTGCTGCTCAAGAACAACGGCCTGCATTTCGAAATCCAGGTCGACCGCGGCCACGCCATCGGCGCCACCGACGCCGCCGGCGTCAAGGACGTGCTGCTCGAGGCCGCGCTCACCACCATCATGGACTGCGAGGATTCGGTCGCGGCGGTGGACGCCGAGGACAAGGTCCATATCTACCGCAACTGGCTCGGCCTGATGAAGGGCGACCTGACCGAACAGGTCAGCAAGGGCGGCAAGACCTTCACCCGCAAGCTCAACGCCGACCGCCAGTACACGCGGCCGGACGGCTCGGCGCTGACGCTGCACGGCCGCTCGCTGATGTTCGTGCGCAACGTCGGCCATCTGATGACCAACCCCGCCGTGCTGGACCGCGAGGGCCGCGAGATTCCCGAAGGCATCCTGGACGCCGTGGTCACCAGCCTGGCTGCGCTGCAGGATCGCAAGAACAAGCTCAACTCCCGCACCGGCTCGGTCTACATCGTCAAGCCCAAGATGCACGGCCCCGTCGAAGCCGCCTTCGCCAGCGAGATCTTCGACCGCGTCGAAGACCTGCTGGGCCTGCCGCGCCACACGCTCAAGATGGGCATCATGGACGAGGAACGCCGCACCAGCATCAACCTCAAGGCCTGCATCGCGGCCGCCGCGCCGCGCGTGGCCTTCATCAATACCGGCTTCCTGGACCGCACCGGCGACGAGATGCACTCCAGCATGGAAGCCGGCCCAATGCTGCGCAAGGGCGACATGAAGTCCACCGCCTGGATCGCGGCCTATGAACGCAACAACGTGCTGGTGGGCCTGGACACGGGCCTGCGCGGCCGCGCCCAGATCGGCAAGGGCATGTGGGCCATGCCCGACCTGATGGCCGCCATGCTCGAGCAGAAGATCGCGCATCCCAAGGCCGGCGCCAACACCGCCTGGGTGCCCTCGCCCACGGCGGCCACGCTGCATGCGCTGCACTACCACCAGGTCGACGTGCAAGCCGTCCAGCAGGAACTTGAACGCATCCGCCTGACCGACGTGCGCGACGAATTGCTCGGCGGACTGCTGACCGTGCCGGTCGGAGATCGCGGCAAGTGGTCGGCGGCCGATATCCAACAGGAGCTGGACAACAACGTGCAAGGCATCCTGGGCTATGTGGTGCGCTGGATCGACCAGGGCGTGGGCTGCTCCAAGGTGCCCGACATCCATAACGTCGGCCTGATGGAAGACCGAGCCACGCTGCGCATTTCCAGCCAGCACATCGCCAACTGGCTGCGCCACGGCGTGACGCAGCGCGAGCAGGTCATGGAGACCTTCCAGCGCATGGCCAAGGTGGTGGACGGCCAGAACGCCGGCGATCCGCTGTATCGTCCGATGGCCGGCCATTTCGATACCTCGCTGGCCTTCAAGGCGGCCTGCGCGCTGGTCTTCGAGGGGCTGACCCAGCCCAACGGCTACACCGAGCCGCTGCTGCACAAGTACCGCCAGGAGTTCAAGGCCGCGCAGGCCTGAGCGACGGCGCAATGGCCCAACAGCCGGACGGCGCGAGCTGTCCGGCTTTTTTGTCGGCCAGCGTCCCGGCGCCGATCGTCGCCGCGCTGCGTCTCCGCTGTCCCGCCTCACCCGCCGGGCGCCTCGCATTGCCAAGGCCGTGCGTCGTGCCAGCTGTCCGCTCCTAACCGCCCCTATTTAAAGTCCGGCTTTTTTAGCACGGTCGTGCTAAATTCTGCCCATGCCTGCCAAAACGGAAAAAAGCGAACTCACCTACGCGGCCATCGTCGACGCCGCGCTGGACCTGGCCGCCGCCCAGGGGCTGGAGAGCCTGTCGCTGGGACAGGTCGCCAAGCACCTGGGCATCAGCAAGAGCGGCGTGTTCTCGCGCGTGGGCTCGCGCGAAGCGCTGCTGCAAGCCGTGCTGGATGAATATGACCGCCGCTTCGTCGCCGCCGTGTTCACCCCGGCGCTGGAACAGCCTCGCGGCCTGCCGCGCATGAACGCGATGGTGACGCACTGGATAGACCGCGCCTGCAACGTAGAGACGCTGACCGGCTGCATCTACGTGGCTGGCGCCTTCGAATACGACGACCGCGAATCGCCATTGCGGCCGCTGCTGGAAAACAATGTGCGACGGTGGCGCGCGGCGCTGGTGCGCACCGCCGGGCAGGCGCTGGAAGCTGGCCATCTGCGGCCCGACACCGACCCGGAACAGCTGGTGTTCGAGATCTACAGCCTGATGGTGGGCCTGATGCACGACGCACGTTTCCTGCGCGATCCGCAGGCCCACGAGCGGGTGCGCAGGGCGTATGAACGATTGATCTCCACTTATCGCAGTTTCAGCTACATCGAGTAAGACCCAACCCGCGCCGGCCCGTGCCGGCGTTTCTCGCAACCAATTTCGCACGATCGTGCGAATTTATGAAGGATAGCGCCATGTGGATTCTTGTGATCATCGTCGTCCTCGCGGTGCTGGCGCAGGCCTGGCGTGCGCTGCGCGCGCGCTCTCGTCAGCTGCCGGATCGACCGGAACACCTGGTGCTGTTCTGACGCATGGCGCGCATCCCGTTCTATATTGCAGGGACTCCTCCTCCGAACCGCGTCATGTCCCGTTCCGTACAGTTGCTGATCGTCGATCCGCAAAATGATTTTTGCGACCTTCCCGATGCCTACCTGCCCGTCGATCCGCTCAGCCGGCAGCCCGTGAAACCGGCGCTGCCCGTGGCCGGCGCGCACGCCGACATGCAACGGCTGGCCCGCTTCATCGATGCCGCCGCGCCCGCGCTCACCGCCATCACGGTGACGCTGGATTCACATCATCGCCTGGACATCGCGCACCCGACCTTCTGGCGCACCGGAGACGGCCGGCCGGTGGCGCCCTTCACGTCCATTACCGCCGCCCAGGTGCGCGCGGGCGATTTCCTGCCCCGCCACGACGACGATCTGCCGCGCACGCTGGCCTATCTGCAGGAACTGGAAACACGCGGCCGCTACACGCTGATGGTGTGGCCGATCCACTGCGAGATCGGCAGCTGGGGCCACAACGTCCATGCCGACGTGCGCGCGGCCTATAACCGCTGGGAAGACGCGGGCCAACACATCGTGCGCAAGGTGCCCAAGGGCACCAATCCCTGGACCGAGCACTACAGCGCGCTGATGGCCGAGGTGCCGGACCCGGACGATCCGCGCACCCAGCTCAATCGCGGCCTGCTCGATGCGCTGGACCGCGCCGAATTGCTGCTGATCGCTGGCGAGGCGGGCAGCCATTGCGTCAAGGCCACGGTCGAAGATCTGGCCCAGCACCTGCCGGGCGGCAAGCTGTCGCGCGTCGTGCTGCTGACGGATTGCATGAGCCCGGTACCGGGCTTCAACGCTGGGCAGACCGCCTTTCTGCAGCGCATGCGCGAACTGGGCATGCAGACCCGCGGCAGCACGGACGTGCTGCAATCGCTGCGCTAGGTGGCCCGCCGTCCGGACCGGCAGCGCCAATGAGCACGGCCGCGAGCATGCGCATCGCGGCCGGGATCAGGGAAGAACGGGACGGTAGCGGCGCGCCGCGCCTCAGTCCTTGCACGGCACGTAGAGCGCGCCGATGGCCTCGCAGAATGCCGGCGGCTGCTGGAACAGGCGCGACACCAACATGCAGCCCTGCACGGTGGCGAACACCGCGCGGCCTGCCGATTCGGCGGTGCCGTTGAATTTCAGGGTGCCCTGCGCCTTGCCCTCGGCCAGCACGCGCGCCAGCCAGGCTTCGTGCGCGCGGAAAAATCCTTGCAACGCGCCCCGCACCCGATCCGGCAGCGTCATGACTTCGGCGGCCAGCATACCGCCCAGGCACAACTCGCCAGAATCACAGGCGCGCGACTCCATCAGCGACAGGTAGGCCTCGAGCTGCGCGCGCGCGGGCAGGGACTGGTCGATGGCGCGCAAGGCTGCCAGCGCGCGGGCGCTGTATGCCTCGACCGCTTCGTACAGCAGGTCGTCCTTGCCAGGAAAGTAGTAATGGATGCTGGACGTCTTCACGCCCACATGCTCGGCCAGGTCGCGATAACTGAAACCGTTGCAGCCGCGCGTGCGGATCAGCTTTTCGGCGTGGGCCAGCAATTGGTCGCGGGTATTCGCCGAGGAAGCGGCCGGAGACTTGGCGGAGGTCGGAGTATCCATGGCTGAATATTACCTACTAATAGATCGGTTCGTCATCGTCGTAAACGCTACGCGTTCGATCTGCAAACAGCGCACCCGCGAGCCCCGGCCGGGATAGCCATCCCGCCCCCCGAGGCTCGCGCTTGCTTGCATGGTGCTCAGCCTTGCACAGGCGGGTAATCCAGTTCACCGCTTTCGGTCAGGCCTTGCGCACGGGCGGCAGCCAGCTCTTGCTGCACCTGGGCGCGGGTCTTGTCGCCGGCTTGGGCGTAGGCGGTGGCGGGATAACCTTCTTCACCGGACACCAGCTCGCCGTTGGCGCGGGCCGCCGCCAGCTCCTGCTGGACCTGGACACGGGTCAGGCTGCTCTGCGTATCCGGGGCGGGCGGATAGTCCAGCTCGCCGGCGTAGACCGAACCCATGAACGTGGCGGAAAGAATCAGGGCGGAAACAAGGGTCTTCATGAGGGATCTCCGGTAAGCGGGTTGCGCATGATTGGGCGCATGAAACTATCTATTTATAGATAGGTATCAAGAGAAATGATCAGCCGTGAACGGGCGGGTAGTCCAGCTCACCGCTTTCGGTCAGGCCTTGCGCACGGGCGGCAGCCAGCTCTTGCTGCACCTGGGCGCGGGTCTTGTCGCCGGTCTGGGCGAACGTGGCGACGGCGTAGCCTTCTTCTCCCGACACCAGCTCGCCGTTGGCGCGGGCCGCGGCCAGCTCTTGCTGGACCTGGGCGCGCGTCACGCTGCTATGCGTGTCCAGCGCGGGCGGATAGTCCAGCTCGCCGGCCTGGGCGGCGCCGATGAAGGAAGCGGAAAGGATCAGGGCGGATACGAGGGTCTTCATGAGGAATCTCCGGTTGGAATCTGGTCTTGCTGTTGCTCGGCTATCTACTTATAGATAGATAAATAGGGTAAAAAAATTTGCTGCTAGCCACTGTATTTCTGGATTCGACCTTGCGGGCTTGTTCAGTCTGCTGCGTCGATGGATGAATATTACCTACTAGTAGATAGATGATGCAAGCAGCTATTATGAAACAGCATATTTCACCAATGCCGACGCGCCAGACAGGCCTCAGATGAACAGGTCCTGGATCCAGAACGTGGCGGCGCCCAACGCGAACCATCCGATGGGCCACAGGCGGCTGGGCCGCGGCAGATCAAGCGCCTCCAGGTACACAGCCTGCGTCTGCGCGACAAAACGCGGCAATCCGAACTCAGCCAGCGCCCTGGCGCGCGCGGCCTCGCCCATGACCTCAAGCGCCTCGGGTTCGCGCAGCGCCTCGCGCAGCACCTCCGACACCGCTGTCGGCGCGCACGCCGGCACGACCCAGCCGTCCACGCCGTCTTCCACATTTTCCGGCAGGCCGCCGACATCGCTCACCACCACGGGCAAGCCCATGGCCATCATTTCGCGGCAGGCGAAGGAAATGGTCTCCAGGCGGGACGACAATACGAAACCCAGGTCCAACGCCGCCAGGAATGGCCGCACATCGTCAAGCAAGCCGACGAAGATCGCGCGATCCTGCATCCCCAGCGACTCGACGTAACGCAACCGGTCCTCGTTGGGCGGCTCGCCCGCGATCAGCACCACGATCCGCCTGCGCAGCGTGCCGGGCAACATGGCCACGGCCTCCAGCATGTCCGGCCAGTTCTTGTACACGGCGGTGCCGGCGTTGCTGCCGACCACCAGGCAGCCTGCCTGCGATGGCCTCAGCCAGCGCTCGCGGGCGAGCGCCTTTTCCTCTGGCGTGGCCGGCGTGAAATAGTCCACGTCGACCCCGTTCTTCACCGTGCGCAAGCCACAGCCGGCGTAGTGAGAGCGCATCAGGCCGCGCCGGGTATGTTCGCTGACGCAGATCACGCGATCCGTGGCCAGGCGAGCCCGCAACGCCGCGCCCAGGCTGCGCCCGGAACGCGAAGTGTGCTGCGTGTAGACGATCGCCGGACGCCCGCCCCGCAGTCCCATGCTCGCCAGCATGCAAAGCCGATGATCGGCCGCGCCGTTCACATGCACCAGGTCGAAGCGCTCGATCTTCAGCAACGAGCGCATGCGCCGGATCCGGGGCCAGGCAGAGAGCAATCCGCCCTTGAACTCCATCGGCACGACACGCACGCCCGGCATGCCCGAGGCTTCCAGAAACAGGCGGCTGCCGGCCGGCGCGGCAACCACGATGTCGTGCGCGGCCCGCAGCGCCCGCACCAGCGACAGTACGTAGGTGGTATGGCCGCCGCCGTCGGCCTAGTGGAAATTGGTATAGAGAATGCGCATGAAGTGGCCTTGAACGAACGAGGATTGCCGCCGCGCGGCGGGTCAGGACGGAAGCGCGTGCCGTTTCAGCGTCGTCCAATGGCGCTTGGGAAACACGCTCTCGTCCAGGGCGCTGCCGGGCGACAGGTTGTAGATCCGCAGGCCGCGCGCGCCGAGCAACCGGCTGGCGTCGCGAAAGGCAGGCCGGATGTGTGAGTCGAACTGCCTGTCCAGCGCGCTCGGCAGGCGCGCATCGGCGGACTCGTAGAAACGCGGCGCAACACTCGCTCCGCGCAGGTCCAGACCATGCAGATAGAGCGTGCGAAATCCCAACCAGACCAGCAGTTGCAAGGCGCTATAGGCCACCGTGCCGCCGCCGAAGAGCCCTCGGGCCGGATCCAGGCTGAAACCCAGCGGATGGATCGGCGCATGGGCGTCGAACAACACCAGATCCGGGTCGTCGCGCAGCGTCCTCGCCAATTGTTCCGGCTGCGCGCGGGGCAGGTACGCGCGCTGGTGCACTTCTTCGAAGACCGCGATGCGGCAACGAATGTCGTCCGGAGAAAACAGCTGCGCGATCCCGCGTAGCACCTCCGGCGTGACGAACAGCAGCAGGTCTTGCGCCAGCACGTCGGCGACCAGGTCGCGGCGGCGCGACACGAAGCCGGCGTCCAACATCGCGTAATAGGCGAAACGCAGGTGCGGATGGCTGCGCCGCAGCGCGATCGAACCGTTCACGCCCATCACCGCGGGCAGGTCCAGTTCGGAGTAGCCGATATCGGCCACCGACGGACCGCTCAGGATCAGGTGGGCGACATCGCCCGCGGGACGCCGGATGCTGGAGAAGGCGGTCTGGACGGGCGTGACGCCCCAACGCATGGCGCAACGCGCCAGCCTTCCCTGGCCATCGCGCTCGATGCGCAACAGCGGCCACAGCACCTGGTTATGGCGCAGCGCGCGCGAGTGGGTCCAGCGGTACAGGTTGCGCAGGATCCTGGCCACGGCGCGGCTGGCCAGCAGGCGCTGCGCGATGGACCGGGATTGCCCGGCAGCCGGCGACGCAGAGGTCTTCACAGGCCGTCCTTGCCATAGCGGCGAGGCCGGCGCAGGACATGAGGATCAGGCATGGAACGCGTAGCAGTCTCGAATGGGGGCCGCCGGCTTGCCGGCGAATCCGAAACACTCTACGCAGGGTCCGGTGACATGAGCCGAACTCGGGGATTACGTTTTGGCAAGGGAATACGGGCTACCCGAGCCAGACTTGTCCACAGTGAATACACAGCGTTTCCACAGGCTACCCACCGCTTTGCCCACAGGGATATGCACAGGCAGTCTCCGCCGCTCGTCAGGGCAATAAAAAACCCGGCAAGTCATCGACTTGCCGGGTTTGGAGAATGCGACCGTATGACGTTCAGAACGGAATATCGTCGTCCATGTCCGCCAGGTTGGCGCCGCTGCTGGCCGGGGCGGCCTGCGGAGCGGGACGCTGCTGCGGCGCCGGGCGCGGGGCCGGCGCGGCGCGCTGCTGGCGCGGGGCTTCGTCGAAGCCGCCACCGCCGCCGTAGCTGCCGCCGCCGCCTTCGCCGCCCTCGCGGCCGCCCAGCATCTGCATCTGGTCGGCGACGATTTCGGTGCTGTAGCGATCGGCGCCGGTGTCCTTGTCCTGCCACTTGCGGGTCTTCAGGCGGCCTTCGATGTAGACCGAACGGCCCTTCTTCAGGTATTCGCCGGCGATTTCAGCCAGGCGGTTGTACATGACCACGCGGTGCCACTCGGTTTCCTCGCGGCGTTCGCCGGAGGCCTTGTCCTTCCATTGGGAGGTGGTGGCGATGGACACGTTGCAGATTGCCGCCCCGTCCGGGCTGTAGCGGACTTCCGGGTCGCGACCCAGGTTGCCGACGAGTATGACTTTGTTGACCGATGCCATGCCGATGTCCCTCTGTTGTTGGCCTTGCGCCCACGCGTTGCCGCGAGCGCGCCGGCAACAACATAAAAAAACGATGTTGAAGACCGGCTTCATGAAACACGCCGGTCACCATGATGATGACCGGCGGCACAGTATGAAACCGTAAATTGATCCCGCTATTATCGACGAAAAGCGCCTGCCGCGCCAACGCCATTCGTGACAAATCTATCTCTGCGGTCCGCCGATTTGCCTGATGTTCGCGCCTGATGGCGGCGCGTTCCGCGACTTTCTGGCGTATCCGCCGCCCCGGGCGCTAGGCCAGCGGCCGCAGCGCCCAGGTAACGGCCAGCCAGAGCAGCGCCAGGGCCGCCGCCGTGATGAAGACCGCATTGGCGCCCGAGTGCGAGGCCAGCCAGCCGCCCAGCGCGCCGCCGGTGAACAGGCCGGCGGCCTGGGCCGTGTTGTAGAAGCCCAGCGCCAGGCCCTTATAGGCCGCCGGCGCCACCCGCGACACCAGCGACGGCTGCAAGGCTTCGAGCACGTTGAACACCACGAAAAAGCCGGTCAGGGCCATGGCGAAACCATAGAAACTCTGGCTGGCCATCGGCAGCAGCGCGCACACCAGCGCCAGGCCGGCCACGGCCGCGCGCAGCGCGCCGCGATGGGCGCGGCGCTTTTCCGCCACGAACACGACCGGCACCATCAGCACGAAGGACACCAGGATGACCGGCAGATAGACCTTCCACAGTTCGCGCGCGTCCAGCCCGCCGGCCTTGGCCAGCAGCGCCGGCGCGACCACGAACAGTGCCACCTGCACCAGATGCAGCACGAACACGCCGAAGTTCAGCCGCAACAGGTCGGGATGCAGCAGCACCTCGCGCGGCCGGGCCGCCTGCATGGCGCGGGCCTGGGTGCGCGGCACCACCGGCACGACCCAGCGCGCCACGGCCAGGCAGACCACGCCCAGACAGGCGATGGTCCAGAACAGGCCCGACAGCCCCCACCAGCCCACCAGCACGGGCGACAGCACCAGCGAGACGGCGAAGGACAGGCCGATCGAGCCGCCGACCATGGCCATGGCGCGGGTGCGCACCTCGTCGCGGGTGGCGTCGGCCAGCCAGGCGGTGACGGCGGCGGAAATGGCGCCCGCGCCCTGGATGGCGCGGCCAATGGTGATCCAGAACACGTCCGACGCCTGGGCACAGACCACGCTGCCGGCCACGAACAGCAAAAGGCCGGCGATCACCACGGGCCGGCGGCCCCAGCGGTCGGATGCCAGCCCGAAGGGAATCTGCATGAAGGCCTGGGTCAGGCCGTACATGCCCAGCGCCAGGCCCACGCGGGCCGGATCGTCGCCGCCGGGCAGGCCGCGCGCCGCCACCGCGAAGACCGGCAGCAACAGGAACAGCCCCAGCATGCGCGCCGCGAACAATCCCGCCAGCGCCACGCTGGCGCGGCGCTCGGAAGGGGTCAATTTCAGTTTGGTTTCTGCCGGCATGCGGATTATTGGACGGTAATGGCCTCGAAGCGGCCCCTCGGCAAACCTGGCGGACCAACCTTGAACGCGGGACTACTCGGCGCGCTATAGTACCAAGTTGGCCTGCGATGCCAGGACGACGGACGCAATCGATGGACTCGACGATACGCATACGGGGTGCGCGCACCCACAACCTCAAGAACGTCTCGCTGGACCTGCCGCGCCACAAGCTGGTGGTGGTGACCGGCCTGTCCGGTTCGGGCAAGTCCTCGCTCGCCTTCGACACGCTGTACGCCGAGGGCCAGCGCCGCTATGTCGAGAGCCTGTCGGCCTACGCGCGGCAGTTCCTGCAACTGATGGACAAGCCGGACGTGGACCTGATCGAGGGCCTGTCGCCGGCCATCTCGATCGAGCAGAAGGCCGCCGGCCACAACCCGCGCTCCACCGTCGGCACCATCACCGAGATCCACGACTACCTGCGCCTGCTGTACGCGCGCGTCGGCACACCGTATTGCCCGGACCATGGCCTGCCGCTGCAGGCGCAGAGCGTGAGCCAGATGGTGGACGCCGTGATGGCCTGGCCGGCCGACACCCGGCTGGCCGTGCTGGCGCCGATCGCGCGCGGCAAGAAAGGCAGCTTCGAGGACGAATGCGCCAGCCTGCAGGCGCAGGGCTACGTGCGGCTGCGCGTGGACGGCCAGCTGCTGGAAATCGACGGCATGGCGCCGCTGAAGAAATCCGAGAAGCACGACATCGACGTGGTGATCGACCGCCTGCGCATCAAGCCCGAGAGCAAGCAGCGCCTGGCCGAGAGTTTCGAAACCGCCTTGCAACTGGCCGAGGGCCGCGCGCTGGCGCTGGACATGGACAGCAGCCGCGAACAGGTCTTCTCCAGCCGCTACGCCTGCCCGGTCTGCAGCCACAGCCTGCCGGAACTGGAGCCGCGGCTGTTCAGCTTCAACAACCCGATGGGCGCCTGCCCCAGCTGCGATGGCATCGGACAGGTCGGATTCTTCGACCCCAAGCGCGTGGTCGCCTTCCCCGAGCTGAGCCTGGCCGCCGGCGCGATCCGAGGTTGGGACCGCCGCAACGCCTTCACCCACTCGCTGCTCACCAGCCTGGCCGCGCACTATGAATTCGAGATCGAAGCGCCGTTCGAGGAACTGCCCGAGGACGTGCGCCAGAAGGTGCTGTACGGTTCGGGCGACGAAGAGATCTCCTTCGTCTATCTGAACGAAAAGGGCCGCAGCACGGTCAAGCGCCACACTTTCGAAGGCGTGATCCCGAACCTGGAGCGCCGCTGGCGCGAGACCGATTCGGCCACCGTGCGCGAAGAGCTGGGCAAGTACCGCAACATCAAGACCTGCCCCGATTGCGGCGGCTCGCGCCTGCGGCCCGAGGCCCGCAACGTGCTGATCGGCCAGGATCCGCGCGGCGGCGAACGCCAAGGCCAGGCCATCTACGAAGTCGAGGCCATGCCGCTGTCGGCCTGCCTGGCCTGGTTCCGCGACCTGAGCCTGGCCGGCGCCAAGCAGGAGATCGCGCAGCGCATCGTGCGCGAGATCGAGGCGCGGCTGAGCTTCCTGAACAACGTGGGCCTGAACTACCTGTCGCTGGACCGCAGCGCCGACACGATTTCCGGCGGCGAGGCCCAGCGCATCCGGCTGGCCAGCCAGATCGGCTCGGGCCTGACCGGCGTCATGTACGTGCTGGACGAGCCGTCCATCGGCCTGCACCAGCGCGACAACGACCGCCTGATCGGCACGCTGCAGCACCTGCGCGACCTGGGCAACAGCGTGATCGTGGTCGAGCACGACGAGGACATGATCCGCATGGCCGACTGGGTCGTGGACATGGGGCCCGGCGCCGGCGAGCACGGCGGCCAGGTGGTGGCGCAGGGCGATCCCGAAGCGGTGCAGCGCGACCCCGCCTCGCTCACCGGCCAGTACCTGAGCGGCGCGCGCGCCATCGCCATTCCGCAACGCCGGCCGGTCAACGACGAGCTGCCGTGGCTCACGCTCACCGGCGCCACCGGCAACAACCTGAAGAACGTGGACCTGCGCATCCCCGCCGGCCGGCTGGTCTGCGTGACCGGCGTGTCCGGCTCGGGCAAGTCCACGCTGGTCAACGACACCCTGGCCGTGGCCGTGTCGCGCCAGCTGTACCACGCGCAGAGCGAACCCGCGCCCTACGCGGCCATGCAGGGCCTGGAGCACTTCGACAAGATCATCAGCGTCGACCAGAGCCCCATCGGCCGCACGCCGCGCAGCAACCCGGCCACCTACACGGGCCTGTTCACGCCGATCCGCGAGCTGTTCGCCGGCGTGCCGGAAGCGCGCACGCGCGGCTACGATCCGGGCCGCTTCAGCTTCAACGTCAAGGGCGGACGCTGCGAGGCCTGCCAGGGCGACGGCGTGGTCAAGGTGGAGATGCACTTCCTGCCCGACATGTACGTGCCCTGCGACGTCTGCCACGGCAAGCGCTACAACCGCGAAACGCTGGAGATCCGCTATCGCGGCCGCAACATCAGCGAGGTGCTGGACCTGACGGTGGAACAGGCGCTGGAATACTTCGAGTCGGTGCCGGCCATCGCGCGCAAGCTGCATACGCTGATCGACGTGGGCCTGTCCTACATCCGACTGGGCCAGAGCGCCACCACGCTGTCCGGCGGCGAGGCGCAGCGCGTCAAGCTGTCGCTGGAGCTGTCGCGCCGCAGCACCGGGCGCACGCTGTACATCCTGGACGAACCCACCACCGGCCTGCACTTCCGCGACATCGAACTGCTGCTGCAGGTGCTGAACCAACTGGTGGACAGCGGCAACACCGTACTCATCATCGAACACAACCTGGACGTGATCAAGACGGCCGACTGGCTGGTCGACATGGGCCCGGAAGGCGGCGACGGCGGCGGGCGCGTGGTCGCGCAAGGCACGCCCGAAACCGTGGCGGCCACCAAGACCAGCCATACCGGCCACTACCTGGGCAAGGTGCTGCGCCGCGCGGCCAGCTGAGTTTTCACCCTCATAGAACGCGACACATGTACACCCTGATCATCGGCAACAAGAATCTCTCTTCCTGGTCCATGCGCCCCTGGCTGGCGCTGCGCGCGGCGGGCATTGCCTTCACCGAGCAGAAACTGGCGTTCAACACCGAGGCGTTCGCCCGCGGCGTGGGCGAAGTTTCGCCCGCCGGGCTGGTGCCGGTGCTGCTGGATGGCGAATTCGCGATCTGGGATTCGCTGGCCATCTGCGAATACCTGGCCGACCGCCATCCCGAGGCCGGCCTGTGGCCGGCACAGCCCCAGGCGCGCGCCCGCGCGCGTTCGCTGGCGGCGCAGATGCACAGCGGCTTCGCCGCGCTGCGCCAGGCCATGCCGCTGAACGTGGCGGCGCGCCTGCCCGCCGCCGAATTCTCCGACGCCGTCCGGCAGGACATCTCCCGGATTCTGGATCTCTGGCAGGACGCGCGCGCGCAGTTCGGCCAGGGCGGACCGTTCCTGTTCGGCGCCTTCTCCATCGCCGACGCGTTCTACGCGCCGGTGGTGTCGCGCTTCACCACCTATGGCGTCAGCGTCACCGGCGACGCGCGCGCCTACATGGATGCCGTGCTGGCGCACCCCGCCATGCAGGAATGGATCCGCGACTCGCAGGCCGAAGCGGCCGCGTGACCGCAACCCGGGCGCGCTGAGACGCCTCGCCGCGAGGCAACTCAGCGCCGGCTCGCGCACCGGGCCGACGCGCCTCAATCGCGCAGGCGGTCGCTCACGAAGGCGCGCAGCAGTCCCATCGCCGGCGCCTCGGTGCGGCCGGCCAGTGTCACCAGCGCGAACTGCGCATGGCTGTCCAGCGGCGGATCCAGCATCAGCTCGATCAGCTCCCCCGACAGAATGCCCTCGCGCGCCGCCGCCACGATGCCCAGGAACACCGCGTCCGACGCGCGCACCGTCTCCAGCAGGCTGCCGATCTCCTCGCAACGCAGGCGCACGGCGGTCTTGGGATCGGCGGCGATGCCGTAGCGGTCGATTAGGATCCGCGCGGTGTCTGCCGGCAGGAAGGTGGACGCCAGCGGGTACGCCGCCACTTCGGCGAAGCGCGGTGGCCTGGACAGCGCCGCCAGCGGATGGCCGCTGCGGCAGATGAAGCCGGCGCGCATCTGCGATACCGGTTCGATGCGCAAGTCCGCCGACGGCGCGATGCCGCGGATATCCACCACCAGCGCATCCAGCCTGCGCGTGCGCAGCATGCCCAGGTGCGCTTCCTGCGACCCGCGCATCACCTCGATGCGCAGCTGCGGGTGCTGCTGCGCCACATGCACCAGTAGCGGCGTCAGCAGCAGCACGCCCGGCCCCGAACCCAGCGCGATGCTGATGGTGCCCTGCCCGCCTTGCGTCAACAGATCCGTGCTGCGGCGCAGCTCGGCCGATTCGAACAGGATGCGGCGCGCGCGGCTGGCCACGGTCAGTCCCAACGGCGTCAGCTCGGTGCGCTTGCCCATGCGGTCCAGCAGCCGCGTGCCCAGGTCTTCCTCCAGCAGGCGGATGCTGCGGCTCAACGCGGACTGCGTGAGATGCAGGCGCTCGGCCGCGCGGCTGAACGAACCGGCCTCGGCCACGGCCAACAGGTGCTCGAGCTGCTTGAGGTTCATGTCCAGGTATGAGTATTTTTTCTACATCCCAGAATAACAAGTCGTTAGACAACTAGCGAGCACTGTCCCTAGGATTCCGGATACTCATAACACTTCAAGGGAAACACGTATGGGCACGCTATCCGGATGCCTGCGCCTGGCCGGCTGTATGCTGGCGCTCGGCGCCACGCTGATGAGCCAGGGCGCGAGCGCGGCGGACTACCCCAGCCGCCCCGTCATGATGATGGTCCCCTACCCCGCCGGCGGCGCGTCGGACGCCATCGCCCGCGTCGTGGCGGCGCCCACGTCCAGGCAGCTGGGCCAGCCGGTGCTGGTGGAAAACCTGGGCGGCGTCAGCGGCGCACTGGGCGCGCAGAAAGTGCTGTCGGCCCGCGCCGACGGCTACTACCTGTTCCAGGGCTCGCCCAACGAACTGATCCTGGCGCCCCTCGCCAACGCCAGCGTCAAGCTCAAGAGCGAGGACTTCCAACTGGTGCAGATGATCGGCCTGGCGCCGCTGGTGATCGTGGCGCGCAAGGACCTGCCGGCCAACAACGCCGATGAACTCGTGAAGCTGGCGCGCTCGCGCGCGGCCACGCAGCCGCTCAGCTTCGGCAGCGTGGGCGTGGGCTCGCTGTATCACGTGCTGGGCGAACACATGGCGCGCACCATCGGCGCGGAAATGATGCACGTGCCCTACAAGGGCGGCGCGCCGCTGATGCAGGACATGGGCGGCGGCCAGGTCGATTTCGCCATCCTGCCGCTGGCGCAGCAGCACGTGGCGCTGGCCGAGCAGGGCCGCGTCAAGCTGCTGGGCACGCTCAGCCCGCGCCGCAGCGCCCTGCCCGCGCTGGCGGCCGTGCCGTCGGTCAACGAAGGCGAGCTGCTCAAGGGCTTCAACTTCACCACCTGGACCGGCTACTTCGTCAAGCGCGATACCCCGGCGGACGTGGTGGCGCGGCTGCACGCCGCGCTCAACGCCGCGATGCAGGACGCCGAGGTCAAGCGCGGCCTGGAGACGCAGAACATCGAGGTGTCGGCGCCCATGACCCCGGCCGAGGCCGACGCCATGTACCAGGCCGAGACCGTGCGCTTCCGCGAAATTTCCAGCCATGTGAAACTGGCTGACGCGCCCTGACCGCCCCAAGCGCCACCTACTCAAACGGAGACACACCGACATGCATCCGATTCTTGAAACCGTCACCCAAGGCGCCGATGAATTCGTCGCGCTGCGCCGCGATATCCACCGCCATCCCGAACTGGGCTACCAGGAATTCCGCACCAGCGACCTGGTGGCGCAATGCCTGACGCAATGGGGCTATGAAGTCGAACGCGGCCTGGGCGGCACCGGCGTGGTCGGCCAGCTGCGCCGGGGCAAGGGCGGCAAGCGCCTGGGCCTGCGCGCCGACATGGACGCGCTGCCGATCCAGGAAGCCACCGGCCTGGAACACGCCAGCTGCAACGAAGGCATCATGCACGCCTGCGGCCACGACGGCCACACCGCCATGCTGCTGGCGGCGGCGCATCATCTGGCCAGGCATGGCGAGTTCGACGGCACGCTGAACCTGATCTTCCAGCCCGCCGAGGAAGGACTGGGCGGCGCCAAGCGCATGATGGAGGACGGGCTGTTCAGCAAGTATCCCTGCGACGCCATCTTCGCCATGCACAACATGCCCGGCCATCCGCAAGGCCACCTGCTGCTGCGCGACGGCGCGGCCATGGCGTCCTCGGACAACGTCACCATCACACTGGAAGGCGTGGGCGGGCACGGCGCGATGCCGCACTGCGCCGCCGATCCGGTGGTCGCCGGCGCGGCCATCGTCATGGGCCTGCAGAGCATCGTGGCCCGCAACGTCGATCCGCTGCACATGTCGGTGATCACGGTGGGCGCCTTCAACGCCGGCAAGGCCAACAACGTCATTCCGCAGACGGCCACGCTCAAGCTCAGCGTGCGCGCGCTGGACCGCGACGTGCGCAACCTGCTGGAAGACCGCATCACCGAGCTGGTCCACAACCAGGCCGCCAGCTACCAGGTGCGCGCCACCATCGACTACAAGCGCGGCTATCCGGTGCTGGTCAACACCGTCGCCGAAACCGATTTCGCGCGCCAGGTGGCGCTGGAACTGGTGGGCGCGGACCGGGTCGTGCCGCAGACGCGGCCGCTGACCGGCAGCGAGGACTTCGCCTTCATGCTGGAGGAAGTGCCCGGCTCGTACCTGCTGGTCGGCAACGGCGATGGCTCGCCGGACGGCTTCAACAGCGGCCACGGCGCCTGCATGGTGCACAACCCCGGCTACGACTTCAACGACCACAGCCTGCCGGTGGGCGCGGCGTACTGGGTGCTGCTGACGCAGCGCTTCTTGGAGGGGTAGGCCCACCCCCGAAGCGCTGACGCGCTTCCCCCTCAAGGGGGCATGCCTGCGGACCGGCAAAGCCGGCTCCGCGGCATCCCGATGCAACAATACCGGTCGCAAGCGCTGCGGCCGCGCCGTGGAAACCAATGTGTGTTTACGCCATCTCGAACAGGCGCTTGTGTTCGCGGATGGCGTAGCGGTCGGTCATGCCGGCGATGTAGTCGGCGATGGCGCGCGCCTGTTCATTGAAGGCCGGCCGGCGATAGTCGGGCGGCAGCAGGCGCGGGTCGTCCAGGAAGGCCGCGAACAGCTCGCGCACGATGCGGCGCGCCTTGGTGGTCATGCGCAGCACGCGGTAGTGGCGGTACAGATTGTCGAACAGGAATTTCTTCAGCTCGTCGGCCTCGCGCCGGATGCCGTCTGAGAAACCGGCCAGCGGCGGCGCGCGCCGCACGTCGTCGGCGCTGGCCGGCGCATGCTCGGCGATGCGCGCCAGCGAGGTGCGGGTCAGGTCGGTGATCAGCGTGTTGATCATGCGGCGAATGGTTTCCGACACGGCGCGGCGCGACGGCAGCTCGGGATAGCGCGCCAGCACCTCGGCGTGATGACGGCCGAAGATGGCCACATCCTGCATCTGCTCGACCGTGATCAGGCCCGACCGCAGGCCGTCGTCAATGTCGTGGTTGTTGTAGGCGATCTCGTCGGCCAGGTTGGCCAGCTGCGCCTCCAGCGAGGGCTGGGTGCGCTCCAGGAAGCGCACGCCCACCGCGCCCAGTTGGCGCGCGTGCGCCGCCGAGCAGTGCTTGAGGATGCCTTCGCGCGTCTCGAAGCACAGGTTCAGGCCGTTGAAGTCGGCGTAGCGCTCTTCCAGCTCGTCCACCACGCGCAGGCTCTGCAGGTTGTGCTCGAAGCCGCCGGCCTCGGGCGCCAGCTCGCGCATGCAGGCGTTGAGTTCGTCCTGCCCGGCGTGGCCGAACGGCGTGTGCCCCAGATCATGGGCCAGCGAGATGGCCTCGGTCAGGTCTTCCGACAGGGCCAGGCTGCGCGCCAGCGTGCGCGCGATCTGCGCCACTTCCAGGCTGTGGGTCAGGCGGGTGCGGAACAGGTCGCCTTCGTGATTGACGAAGACCTGGGTCTTGTATTCCAGCCGCCGGAACGCGCCGGAATGCACGATGCGGTCGCGATCGCGCTGGAACTCGGTCCGATTTTCCGGCGGAGGCTCGGCATGGGTCCGACCGCGCGATCGGGACGGGTCGGATGCATAGGAAGCCAATTCGTTCATCTGCACTGCACCGTCTCCTGTCACGGTTGTCGGTCTAGCCGGTGGTCCGGGCCAATACGGCGCGCACCGCCTCGTCGGGCGCCGCGCGGGTCACGGCCTCGCCGATGCGGGTCATGAGCACGTAGCGGATCGAGCCGCCCTCGGTTTTCTTGTCGACCTGCATCAGGTCCAGCCAGCGGTCGGCGCCCAGGTCGGGCGCGGTGACCGGGCAGCCGATGCCTTCGACCAGCGCGCGCACGCGCGCGACGTCGGCGCGCGCAAAGCCCGCCACATCGGCCGACAGCTCGGCCGCCTGCACCATGCCGCAGCCCACGGCCTCGCCGTGCAGCCAGGCGCCGTAGCCCAGGCCCGCCTCGATGGCGTGGCCGAAGGTGTGGCCCAGGTTCAGGATGGCGCGCAGGCCGGACTCGCGTTCGTCCTTGCCCACCACCTGCGCCTTCAGCTCGCAGGAGCGGCGGATGGCGTAGGTCACGGCGTCCGGATCCAGCGCGCGCAGCTTGGGCGCGTTCAGTTCACACCAGGCCCAGAATTCCGGGTCCAGGATCAGGCCGTACTTGATCACCTCGGCCAGACCGGCCGACACTTCGCGCGCCGGCAGCGTGTTCAGCACGTCGGTATCGATCTCGACCGCCACCGGCTGGTAGAACGCGCCGATCATGTTCTTGCCCAGCGGGTGGTTGACCGCGGTCTTGCCGCCCACCGAGGAATCGACCTGCGCCAGCAGCGTGGTCGGCACCTGCAGGAAGCGCACGCCGCGCATGTAGACGGCGGCCGCGAAGCCGGTCATGTCGCCGATCACCCCGCCGCCCAGCGCCACCAGCACGCAGCGCCGGTCCAGCCGCTGCGACAGCAGCGCGTCGAAGATCAGGTTGAGCGACTGCCAGTCCTTGTAGGACTCGCCGTCGGGCAGCTCGATCCGCAGCACGCGCTTGCCGGTGCGCGCCAGCGCCGCCTCGGCGCGGTCGCCATACAGCGCCGCCACGGTCGGGTTGGTGACCACGGCGATGGCGGTGGCGTCGGCCGGGATGCATTGATCCAGGCGGTCCAGGCGGCCGGGGCCGATATGGATGGGGTAGCTGCCCCCGGGAGTGTCGACCTCGACTACATTCATATGCGCTTCTCGAAAGCTTGCAATTGCGGCAACAGACCCTTGACCAGGGTCTGGATGGGCGTGGAACCGGTCTCGACCACCAGGTCGGCGACTTCGCGGTAGTAAGGCTCGCGGCGGGTCATCAGGTCGCGCAGCGTGCCCTTGGGATCGGCCGTGGCCAGCAGCGGGCGGTTGCGGTCGCGGCAGGTGCGGCGGAACAATTCGTCCACGCTGGCCCTCAGATAGACGACGATGCCGCGCTCGTGCAGCCGCTGGCGGTTTTCCGGCGCCAGGATGGCGCCGCCGCCGGTGGCGAGAATAATGTTGCGCCGTTGGGTACACTCTTCCAGTGCGGCGGATTCCCGGCGACGGAAACCGGCCTCGCCCTCGATTTCGAAGATTACCGGCACACGCACGCCGCAACGCGCCTCCAGCTCATGATCCAGATCGACGAAGTCGCGCCCCAAGGCGCGCGCCAGGCTGCGGCCTATGGTCGTCTTGCCCGCCCCCATCATGCCCACCAGGAACACGGGCAGGTCATGCGGCAGGGTCACGGCCTTGCCGGCGCATTCGGCGGCGCAGGGCTGGAGTTCGGGCGCCTCGCCGGAGGGCGCCAGGTCCGGGTCAGCCTCCGGACATGAGCTTGCGGATACGTTCATGACGGCAATTATCACATTGCCGCCAGTTGCCCGCGCGCCACACTGAACGATATTGTTACAGAAACCGGCTTCCCGCTCCCAGGCGGGACCTGAGATACCCGTAAAATCGCCGCGATGAGCAAGCCCCAGAATTCCTCCAAGAAAGACAAGCCCGCCAAAGGCGGTTCGCCGTTCCTGCGATTTTTCGTCAAGGCGGGCATTTTCTGCGCGGGCCTGTTCCTGTGCGGCGTGCTGCTGGCCGGCATGGCGCTGGCGCTGGCCTGGCCCAACCTGCCCGACCTGAACGCCATGACGGATTACCGCCCTCGTGTGCCGCTGCGCGTCTACACGGCGGACCGGGTGCTGATCGGCGAGTTCGGCGAAGAGCGCCGCAACGTGCTGCGCTTCAACGAAATCCCGGACGTGATGAAGTCCGCGGTGCTGGCGGCCGAGGACGACCGCTTCTACCAGCACGGCGGCATCGACTGGGTCGGCGTGGTGCGCGCCGGTCTGACCAACCTCGTCAACATGTCCAAGACGCAGGGCGCCAGCACGATCACCATGCAGGTGGCGCGCAACTTCTACCTGTCGTCGGAAAAGACCTACTCGCGCAAGTTCTACGAGCTGCTGCTCACATTCAAGATCGAGTCCCAGCTCACCAAGGACCAGATCCTTGAGCTGTACATGAACCAGATCTACCTGGGCCACCGCGCCTACGGCTTCGCGGCCGCGTCGCGCACCTATTTCGGCAAGCAGCTGTCGGACATCACGCCGGCCGAGGCCGCCATGCTGGCCGGCATCCCCAAGGCCCCGTCGCGCTTCAACCCGATCGCCAACCGCCCCCGCGCCGAGCTGCGCCAGCGCTACGTGCTGGGCCGCATGCAGTCGCTGGGCTACCTGACCGAGGCCGAGTACAAGCAGGCGATGGCCCAGCCCATCGTGATGAAGTCGGCCGAAGGGACGCCCGCCGGCGGCTACGCCATCCACGGCGAATACGTGGCCGAGCTGGCGCGCCAGCTGCTGTTCAACGTGTACCAGGACAACGTCTATTCGCGCGGCCTGAACATCTACACCACGGTCCAGTCCAAGGACCAGGAAGCCGCCTACCGCGCCGTGCGCGAGGGCGTGCTGGAATACACCCGCCGCGCGCCCTACCCCGGTCCGGAAGAGCAGCTCGACCTGCCCGCCGGCACCGAGAGCAACCCGCAGGCGCTGGATGACTTCCTGGATGGCGTGTTCGACAAGTTCAGCGACAGCGGCGACCTGCTGACCGCGCTGGTGCTGTCGGCCAGCCCCACCGAAGTGAAGCTGGCGCGCAGCTCGCGCGAGATCATCACCATCACCGACAAGAAGGTGTTGGGCGTGGTGGCGCGCGCGCTGAATGACAAGGCCAAGCCCGAACAGCGCATCAAGCGCGGCTCGGTGGTCTACATCCGCAAGTTCGGCGACAACTGGGAAATCATCAACCTGCCGGCCGTGCAGGCGGCCTTCGTCGCCCTGTCGCCGCAGGACGGCGCCATCCGCGCCATGGTGGGCGGCTTCGACTTCTATCGCGGCAACTTCAACCGCGTGACCCAGGCCTGGCGCCAGCCGGGCTCGAACATCAAGCCCTTCATCTACGCCGCCTCGCTGGAACGCGGCCTGACGCCGGCCACGCAGATCTCCGACCTGCCGTTCGAGCTGTCGGCGGCCCAGACCGGCTCCAAGGCCTGGACGCCCAAGAACTACGGCAACCAGTACGAGCCCATGCTGACGCTGCGCCAGGGCCTGTACAAGTCCAAGAATATGGTGTCGATCCGCATCCTGCAGGCCATCGGCCCGCAGTACGGCCAGGACTACCTGACCCGCTTCGGCTTCGACAAGGCCCGCCAGCCGGCGGTGCTGCCGCTGGCGCTGGGCGCGGGCTCGGTCACGCCGCTGCAGGTGGCCGGCGCCTACGCGGTGTTCGCCAACGGCGGCTACCGCATCACGCCCTACCTGATCGACCGCGTGACCGACAGTAACGGCAAGGTCATCATGCAGTCCAAGCCGGTCGTGGCCGGCGACGCGGCGGCCCGCGCCATCGATCCGCGCACCGCCTGGATCATGGACGACATCCTGCGCGGCGTGGCCACCTACGGCACCGCCGCCCGCGCGCGCGTGCTGCTCAAGCGCAACGACATCGCCGGCAAGACCGGCACCACCAACGAATCGGTGGACGCCTGGTTCTCGGGCTACACGCCCTCGCTGGTGGCGACCTCGTGGCTGGGCTTCGACCAGCCCAAGTCGCTGGGCTCGCGCGAGACCGGCGGCGGCGTCGCCATGCCGATCTGGGTGGACTACATGCAGACCGCGCTCAAGGGCGTGCCCGAGGAAAAGCCGCGCCCCCGCCCGGACGGCATCATCGTCGAGAACGGCGAATACTATTTCTCGGAATTCCCGCCGGGACAGGCGGTGGCCCGCCTGGGCCTGCCGCAAGCCGACACGCTGGGCGAGTTCCTCAACGGCCTGGGCGGCGGCGGCGAGGACAACAGCATCAAGGTGGCGCCGGGCGTCGGCGCCCAGGGCAACGCCCCCTGGTCGCAGAAGATACCGTTCTGAATGTGAAAAAAGCCGGCTCTGACAGAGCCGGCTTTTTCATGGCCGGGCCGCCGCCCGACGGGTGTTCGCGTCCGGTCGGGCGGCGGCTTCGAGAGAAGCCCGCGCGGCGGACGGCGCGATGCCTCGCAGGAACGGCTACAGGCGGATCGTCACCGGCACGCCGGCGGCGGCCGAACAGATCTGCGACAGCGCATCCGGCAGCTGCGGACCGCCCCGCGTGTCATTCCAGTGCTGGCCGTCGAAGCGATAATGGAACCCGCCGCTGCGCGCCGCGACCCACAGCTCCTGCATGGCGGCCTGGCTGTTCACCACCACGTGGGTGTTGTCTTCGAACACCATCGTCAGCACATTGCCGCTGCGGCTGGTCTCGACATCGACATCGAGCGAAGCCGCCCAGTCATCGGCCTGGCTTTCGATGCTGTTCAGCACCTGGTCGATCAACGCAAGAAATTCGGTTTCGGTCATAATCGAGCCTGCAAGAATTACGGAGTTCCCAGTGTCCCAATTGGCATATAGCCGCATGGCTCTTCGCATTGTAGCCACGCTCGTGGCGACCGGCCTGGTCGCGGCCTGCGGTTACAAGGGTCCTTTATACATGCCGACGCCCGATGGCAAGCCGCCGTCGACCGCCAAGCAGCAGAAACAGCAGCAGCCGATCATCCCGCCCGCCCCTGCGCTGCCCTGACGCGCCAGGACGGCATGCGCCTGGGCAGCCAGGCGCGGCAGACAACAAAAAGCCCCCGCATGGGGGCTTTTTGCTGGGCGCAATCCCGGCCGATCAGAGCTGGCCGTAGGAATGCAGGCCCGACAGGTACATGTTCACGCCCAGGAAGGCGAAGCCGGTGATCAGCAGGCCGGTCAGCGCCCAGTACGCCGCCATGGTGCCGCGCAGACCCTTGATCAGGCGCATGTGCAGCCAGGCCGCGTAATTGAGCCAGACGATCAGCGCCCAGGTTTCCTTGGGATCCCACTGCCAATAGGCGCCCCAGGCGTCGGCCGCCCACAGCGCGCCCAGGATGGTGGCGACCGTGAAGAAGGCGAAGCCGATGGCGATGGCGCGATACATGATGTCGTCCAGCACCTCCAGCGACGGCAGCGCGGCGGCGATGCGGCGCCGGCCCAGCAGGATAGCGCCGACGATCACCGCGCCGATGCCGAAATACAGCATCCAGGTGGCCGACAGGCCTTCCGAGCGGAACACCATGGGTTCGGCGCACAGCAGCACGCCCAGCACGAACAGCGGCGCCAGTTTGAGCCAGGACGAGGTCTGGCCGTGCTGCTTGACCAGGTAGGCGAAGCCCACCATGGCCGCCAGCGAGAAGGTGCCGTAGCCGATGAAGTTGGCCGGCACGTGCAGCTTCATCCACCAGCTCTTGAGCGCCGGCACCAGCGGCTGGATCTGCCCGGCGTCGCGCGTGAACGAGTACCACAGCAGGAACACCACCGCCGAGGTCACCACCAGCAGCACGAAGCCGCCCAGCGCGCGGGTGGCGTACTTGCGTTCGTAGTACAGGTAGAACAGGGCCGTGATCAGCGCGAACAGCACGAACACTTCATACAGGTTGCTGACCGGGATGTGGCCCAGGTCCGGGCCCATCAGGTGGCCTTCGCGCCAGCGCACCAGCATGCCGGTGGTGCCGGCGAACACCGCGCCCCAGGTCAGCGCCGTGCCCAGCCAGGCGGCCGTGGGGCTGAAGAAGCCGATCCAGTAGCAGACCATGGCCAGCGCGAACAGCGCGCTCATCCAAAGGATGGCGGATTGCGACGAGAACAGGTACTTCAGAAAGAACACCTGCTCGGCGCGCGCCAGGTCGTTGCCGTAGAGCATCAGCGCCACGCCGGCCGCGATGGCACAGGCCACCATCAAGCCGCGCAGCGGACGCCACAGCCAGCCCAGCCAGGCCAGCGCCGGCACGGTGCCGCACAGGATGATCTTCTCGTAGTAGTCCATGGCGCCGCCATGGCGCATGAGCGCATAGCCCGCGCCGGCCGACAGCAACAGGAAGAACACGAGGTCGGTCCAGTCGGGCCGGCCGCGCTGGGCGCGGCTGTCGCCGGTTTCGGACAGCCCGTCCTGCCACAGCGTTTCAGGCGAGGAGGAATGCGTGGTGGTGGTCGTCGTGGACATGGAACCCTCAGGACCTTTTCTGGCGCAGCAGCGCCGCTTTGAACCGCTCGAACTCCTGGTTGAAGTCGAGTGTACGCTTCTGCGATGTCATGGCGGCCAGGATGCCGCTGCCGCCATCCTGCGGCTTGACCCAGATCCAGATGCGGCGGTCACGAATATAGAACATCGCGAACACGCCCAGCACCAGCAGCAGGCTGCCCAGATAGACGGCGCGCTTGCCCGGCGTGCGGCTGACCTGGAACACGCTGGCCTGGACATGCTTGAAGTCCGCCAGCGACAGGAAAACCGGGGCCGGATACACCGTCAGGTCCGACAGCGCCGCCACGGCCAGCCGCGACCAGACCGCCGCGCGCTCGCCGTCCGGACCCGAGGTCGCCACCGGCGGCAGGCCGGCGCGCTCGCGCTCGATGGCGCGCAGCTCATTCATGCTGGCGCCGATCAGGCGAATCACCACGTCGGCGGCGCGCTCCAGGTCGGCGGGCGGCGTGTTGGCTTGCAGAAACGCGGCCACGGCCTGCAGGCCGCCGCCGGCGAAGGTTTCCAGCGCGCGCTCGGCAGCCGTCTGCAGCGGCTGGCGGTCGGCGCCTGACGGGCTGTTGCGCTCGGCGAAGCGACGCGCGGCTTCCTGGCGCGCCGCCGGATCGGCCAGCGTGGCGCGCAGGCGCATGAATTCGGCGACCGAGCTGTCGTCATCCGCCGGGATGCGCAGGTAGCGGAAGGACTCGGACGCGTTGTTGCGCACACCGGCCAGGAACACCGTGGCGCCGTCCAGCTCGACCGGCAGCATGTAGTTCTGGAATTCGTGCGCCTGACCGGCGTCGTCGATCAGCTTGTACTCGACGCTGGGGCCGACGTTGCGCAGGTTCTCGTTCTTCTTGCCAGCGGCGCTGCCGGCCACCGAGGCCACGTGCTCGGCGAAGCTCTGGTTGCCGCCCTTGGGGTCGCCGCGCGTCAGGTCCTCGACGTTGATCGGGCGCAGCGCGGTGATCTCCACGCCCATGCTGCGCGGACCGCGCGCGGTCTGGGCCGACACTTCGGTGGTCTTGCCCACGGTGCCGTCCACGGTAAAGGTCGCGTCGCCCGCGCCCACCAGCGGATAGCCCTTGAGCGCCACCGTGCTGCCGCCATCATCGAAGCTGGACTGGTAGACCGTCATGCCCTTGAAGCGCAGCGGCTCATTGACCTCGATGGTGGACTCGAAGCTCTTGCCGGTGTCGGGATCGGTGACCACCACTTCGCTGGCGAAGCGGCTGGGCATGCCGGTGGAGTAATAATCGACGACGAATTTCTTGAGCTTGAGCGTGAACGGCATGGGCTGCACCAGCGCGCCGTCGCCCACCATGACCACGGCGGTGGAGGCCTGGCCGTCCTCGGGCACCAGCACGCTGGCGCGGAAGCTCGGGTTGTTGACCGACAGCCGGCCGCTCTCGGGCACCTCGGAGATCAGCATGTTCTCGACGATGGGCTTCTTGCCGCCGAACATGACCTGCAGCCGCACCGGCAATTCGCTGTCGAGCAGCCCGCCGATGCAGATGATGACCATGGCCGCGTGAGCGAACACATACCCCAGGCGGTTGGCACTGCCCTTCTTGGCCGCCAGCAGCACGCCGTCGCCGTCCCGGCGCTCGCGCACCGCGTAGCCGAAGCGTCCCAGGAGCGTCTTCAGGCCCGTCACCGTGCTCGGCACGTCGGTGGGTTCCTGGCTTTCGACGCGGTGCGGGAACGCGCGCAGGCTGCTGGCGCGGACGTGCTCGCGGAACGAGCGCGCGTCGCGCAGCATCTTGGGCGCGTTGCGGATCAGGCAGACGGTGGTCGACACCACCAGGAAAGCCATGATCAGCAGGAACCACCAGCTGTTGTAGACATGCCAGATCGAGAACTTGTCGAACACCTCGTACCAGAACGGACCGAACTGGTCGATGTAGTTGCTGGACGAGCGGTTCTGCTGCAACACCGTCCCCACCACGCTGGCCACGCAGATGAACATCAGCAGGCTGACGGCAAAGCGCATCGAGCCGAGCAACTCGAAAAAGTCGCCGGGCAGGCTGCGCAGGGAGGGACGGGTATGGGTACGGGTCGAATTCATGAAAAAAGGGGGACCGCGCTGTCGGCTGCCCCCCTCATAGACTGGCGCGAGGCGATCTGGTTCCTCGCGCCCGTGTTGACGACGCGGACGAGCCGCGCGCAGGATGGTCCGCTAGCGCAGGCCCGCGGCGTAGTCGGCCACGGCCTTGATGTCGGCGTCCGACATGCGATCGGCGATGGCGTGCATGACGTCATTCGCGCGGTCGCCGCTGCGGAACAGCTTGAGCTGCTCTTCGATGTACATCGGGAACTGACCCGACAGACGGGGGTACTGGCCGGGAAGTCCGGCGCCATTGGCAGAATGGCATGCCGCGCAGGCCGGCACGTTGCGTTCGGGCAAACCGCCGCGCCAGATCTTTTGACCCAGATCAACCAGCTTCTCCTGGCCGGCCGTGGCGGGCTGCTTGAGCGGCTGCTGCGCCAGGTACAGCGCGATGTTCTGCATGTCGGCCGGCGTCAGGTTCTGCGCCATGGCGGTCATGGGGGTCGGATTGCCGCCGGCGCCATTGCGCACGGGCAGCTTGGCGCCCTGCTTGACCTGGAAGTCGGTCAACTGCTTGACGAGGTATTCGTGGGGTTGCGCGGCCAGGTTGGGATTCACCGGGATGGTGCTGTTGCCCGCCGCGCCGTGACAGGAGGCACAGGCGATGATGCCGCGCGAGGCGTCTCCCTGGTCGAACAGCTGGCCACCCTTGGCAGCATCGGGTTTGGCCGGACCGGCCGCGCCCTCGGCGGCGAAACTGGCGGTAGATAAGGCGGAGGCGCCGAGCAACAGCCCGCTCGCAACCAACATCCGGGACAGCACACGCTTCATGAAGACCTCGCGACAATCGCACGATCAAGGCGCAAATGGCGCCCACGCCTGCCCGCACACCCTGGAAAGCCGTAACGAACCTGTTCTGCCAGTTTTGCCTGCCGAAAACCGCTGCTGGCAGTGGGCAAAAAAGACGGCTCCGCGCACGGGACCACTGTTGCAAACGCCGGATTATACAATAGGGGCTGAAACCAACCGCACCCAAAAGCCCTGTCGTGTCCCTCCTCCATCGCGCCTCCTTCCTCACTTCCGCGGCCCGCCTCGACCAGCTGCCGGCCGCCAGCGCGCCGGAAGTCTGCTTCGTCGGCCGTTCCAACGCCGGTAAATCCACGGCGATCAACGTGCTGTGCAACCAGCGCCGGCTGGCCTTCTCCAGCAAGACGCCGGGCCGCACGCGGCTGATCAACATGTTCGGCCTGCCCGATCCGCTGGACCCCGAAGGCCACATCGGCTTCCTGGTCGACCTGCCCGGCTACGGCTACGCGTCGGTGGCCCGCAACGAAAAGGAGAAGTGGGCCGACATCCTGGGCGGTTATCTGCGCGACCGGGAATCGCTGGCCGGCATCGTGCTGCTGATCGACATCCGCCGCGGCGTCACCGAGCTGGACCGCCGCCTCGCCAATTTCATCGCCCCCACCGGACGCCCGGTGCTGGCGCTGCTGACCAAGGCCGACAAACTGCCGTATGGCCAGCGCATGCGCACCATCTTCGCGGTCCGCAAGGATCTCGCGGACATCGGCGCGCTGCACACCATCCCCTTCTCGGCCACCGAGCGCATCGGCCTGGAAGAGGCCGCCTCCCACATCGAGAATTGGATTTCCCCCAAGGTCGTACCATGAACCCGCAGATCATCGCCCCTGAGTTCCCGGTTTCCCGTCCCCGTCGCCTGCGCCGCGACGACTTCACCCGCCGCCTGGTGCGCGAGAACGCGCTGACGGTCAACGATCTGATCTACCCGGTCTTCGTGGCCGAAGGCAAAGGCCTGCAGCAGGCCGTGCCCTCGCTGCCGGGCGTGGTGCGCTACTCGCTGGACACGCTGCTTCCGGTGGCCGAGGAATGCGTGGCGCTGGGCATCCCGGTGCTGGCCCTGTTCCCCGCCATCGATCCCGCGCTCAAGACGCCCGACGGCATCGAGGCCACCAATCCCGACGGCCTGATCCCGCGCGTGGTGCGCGCGCTGAAGGAACGCTACCCCGAACTCGGCGTGCTGTGCGATGTGGCGCTGGACCCGTACACCAGCCACGGCCAGGACGGCGTGATCGACGCCAACGGCTACGTGGTCAACGAGCCCACCGTCGAGATCCTGGTCAAGCAGGCGCTGACGCAGGCCGCGGCCGGCGTGGACATGGTCGCGCCCAGCGACATGATGGACGGCCGCATCGGCGCGGTGCGCCGCGCGCTGGAAGCGAACGGCTACATCCACACGCAGATCATGGCCTACTCGGCCAAGTACGCCAGCGCGTTCTACGGCCCGTTCCGCGACGCCGTGGGTTCGGCCACCAACCTGGGCAAGTCCAACAAGATGGCCTACCAGATGGATCCGGCCAACCTGGACGAGGCGCTGCGCGAAGTGGCGTCCGACCTGCAGGAAGGCGCCGACATGGTCATGGTCAAGCCCGGCATGCCGTACCTGGACGTGCTGCGCCGCGTCAAGGACGCCTTCCGCGTGCCGACCTTCGCCTACCAGGTCAGCGGCGAGTACGCGATGATCAAGGCCGCCGCCGCCAATGGCTGGCTGGACCACGACAAGGTCATGATGGAAGCGCTGCTGTCGTTCAAGCGCGCCGGCGCCGACGGCATCCTGACCTACTTCGCCATCGAGGCCGCGCGCCTGCTCTCGCGTCCGCGCTGAGCCGCGCTCAGGGCCGGGCCTTGCCCGGCTCGCCGGCGGCGCCCGCCGGGCTGGCGCCGCGCCGCAATCCCAGCCAGGTGCCGCCCAGCACGCAGGCCAGCCCGGCCGCGTGCGTGGCGCCCACCTTCTCTCCCAGGAACAGCGCCGCGAACAGCAGGCCGAAGATCGGCAGCCAGTTCAGGAACAGCGAGGCGCGGCTGATGCCCCGCCGCGCGATGCCGCCGTTCCACAGGATGTTGCTGATGCCCGAGGCCACCACGGCGGAGAACATCAGCACCAGCCACGGCCACCAGGCCATGCTCCAGGACTCGGCCCGGTAGGTGGATGGCGCCGTACCCGCGTGCGCGGCCAGCATCAGCCCGCCGGCCAGGTACATGTACCAGAGCATCGCCAGCGGCGCCATGCTGCGCGACATGCGCTGGATCACCAGCCCGCCGCACACGAACACCACCACCGCCAGGAAGACCATGGCGTCGCCCCAGCCGGCCGCGCCCAGCGCCTTGCCGCTGCCCAGCACCACCAGCGCCACGCCGGCCAGGCCCAGCAGCGCGCCGCACACGCGCGCCGGCGTCAGCCGCTCGCGATAGAACACCGCGGCCAGCACCGCCGACAGCAAGGGGCTGGTGGCCATGATGAGCGTGCCGTTGGCGGCCGAGGTCAGGCCCAGCCCCGCCACCAGCGCCGCCTGGTGCGCGTACACCACCAGGAATCCCGCCAGCGCCAGCCAGCCCAGCTGCGCGCGCGTCAGCTTCGGAATGCGGCCGCCGCGCGCCTTGATGATGAGCGTGACGACAAGCAGCGCGATGACGATGCGCACGGCCGCCAGGATGCGCGCGTCCATGTACTGCGTCAGGTACTTGACCGCGACGATGTTCAGGCCCCACGTGGCCATGACGAACATCAGTTGCAGATAGATGAAGCCGGCGCGGTCATGGCCCGCATCGAGGGTTGGGGACGTCACGGCGTCGGCCTGCGCGTAGGGTGGGTTGCGGATGAAGCGCGCCGCCCGCGCGGCGCCGCCGACATGGTAGCGCGGCGGCCCGACGGGCTCAATGCGATCCCAGGTAGGCCGCGCGCACCTTCGGGTCGGACAGCAGCTGCGCGCCGGTCCCGCTGAGCGTGACGCGGCCGGTCTCCAGCACATAGGCGCGGTCGGCCACGCCCAGCGCCTGGTTCGCCATCTGCTCCACCAGCACGATCGTCAGTCCGTCGTCGCGCAACTGCCGGATGGCCGCGAAGATGTCCTGCACGATCAGCGGCGCCAGCCCCAGCGAGGGCTCGTCCAGGCACAGCAGGCGCGGCCCGCACATCAGCGCCCGCGCCATCGCCAGCATCTGCTGCTCGCCGCCGGACAGCGTGCCGGCCAGCTGGTCGCGCCGTTCGCGCAGTCGCGGGAACAGCGCATAGCCCCGCTCCACGCCGGCCGCGATGGCGTCGCGATCCTTGCGCCGCGCATAGCCGCCCAGCAGCAGATTGTCGTAGACGGTCTGGTCGGCGAACACGCCGCGCCCTTCCGGCGACAACGCCAGGCCCAGCCCGACGCGCTGGTGCGCCGGCAGCTGCGTGATATCGCGGTCCATGAAGGTGATACGACCGTCCTGCGCCGGTTCCAGCCCGGCCACGGCCTTGAGCAGCGTGCTCTTGCCGGCGCCGTTGGCGCCGATGATGGTGACGATCTCGCCCGTGCGGATCTCAAGCGACACATCGCGCACGGCCTGGATCGCGCCATAGGACACGCGCAGGGATTCAAGTTTCAGCATTTCGTTCCCGCCTCAGGCCATGCCGGCGCCGAGATAAGCTTCGATGACCCGCTTGTCGGCCTGCACCTCGGCGGGCTTGCCTTCCGCGATCTTGACGCCGTAGTCCAGCACGATCACATGATCGGAGATCGCCATCACCAGGTCCATGTGATGCTCGACCATCAGCAGCGTGATGCCGCAGGACGCGCTGATGCGCGCCAGCAAGGCGCCCAGCTCGGCGGTCTCCTGCGGATTCAGGCCGGCGGCGGGTTCGTCCAGCAGCAGCAGCGAGGGCTCGGTCGCCAGCGCGCGCGCCAGCTCCACGCGCCGCTGCAGGCCGTAGGGCAGGCTGCCGGCCGGCGTGTCGGCCAGATGCGACAGGCCCACCATGGCGATCAGTTCACGGGCGCGCACCCGCGCCAGCCGTTCCTGCTCGCGCGCGCCGGGCAGGCCCAGCAGCGAGACCCAGAAACCGTTCGTCATGCGGCTGTGGCGGCCCAGCAGCACATTGTCCAGCACCGACAGCTCGCCGAACAGGCGCAGGTTCTGGAAACTGCGGCCCACGCCCAGCGCGCAGATCGCGTGCGGCCGCGCGCCGGCGATGTCGGCGCCGCGATAGCGGATCACGCCGCTGTCGGGCAGAACCACGCCGCTCAACATATTGATCAGCGTGCTCTTGCCGGCGCCATTGGGGCCGATCAGCGCATGCACATGGCCGCGCCGCAGGCAGAACGAGATGTCCTGCGCCGGCTTCACGCCGCCATAGGATTTGCACAGGTTCTCCACCACCAGCAGCAGGTCTTCCCGCGCGGGCGCACAGGGCTTGGCGGCGCCTGGCGGCGCCGTCGCGGCGGGCGGCGGCGCGACGCCCGGCTTCGCGTCCGCCTCGTCGACGCGGCGCGGACGGCGCGCGAACAGGCCCATCACCCCGCCCGGCATCACGTACAACGCGAACAGCAGCAGCGCGCCGTAGAAGAAGTGCTGCACGGATGGCCAGCGCGCCAGCAGCGCGTCCACCACGGTCAGCACGATGGCGCCGACCGCCGGCCCGGCCTTCGAACCCGCGCCGCCGAACAGCACCAGCAGCAGGATGAAGATGGACAGGTTGAAGCTGATGAAATCGGAGTTGATGTACTGGTTCTGCTGCGCCACCAGCGCGCCGGCGATGCCGCAGGTCACGGCCGCCACCACGAAGGCGATCACCTTGGCGCGATAGACCCGCACGCCCACCGACGACGAGGCGATCTCGTCGGCCTGCACCGACAGCAGCGCGCGGCCGAAGCGCCCTTGCAGCACGTTGGCCAGCAGCAGCTGCGTCGCCACGCACAGGATCAGCGCGAACCACACCCATTGCTGGTTGCTGAGCGGATTGCCGTTCCAGGTCGGCGGCAGGATGCCGAACAGGCCCGACGGGCCGCCGAACACGTCCACCCATTCGGTGATGATCTTTTCCATCACGATGCCGAAGGCCAGCGTCACCATCGCCAGGTAGGGGCCCTTGACCCGCAACGACGGCAGCGCGATCAGCACGCCGAACACGCCCGCGACCACGGGCGCGGCCGCCAGCGCCAGCCAGGGATCCACCTGCCAGCGCGAGGTCAACAGCGCCGCGGTGTAGGCGCCGGCGGCGAACAGGCCCGCCTGCCCCAGCGACTTCTGCCCGGCATAGCCCACCAGCACGTTCACGCCGGCCGCGCACAGGTAGTACACGCAGGACATGAACAGGATGCGCAGGTAGTAGTCGTTGTCCACCAGCGCCGCGCAGGCGGCCAGCGCCGCCGCCACCGCCAGGGTGGCCAGGGTTTGTCCGCGCCGCGTCATACCTTCTCCACCAGGCGCTTGCCGAAGAGGCCCGTGGGACGCACGGCCAGCACCAGGATCACCAGCGCGAAGATCGCCACTTCGCGCCACTGCGACTGCCACAGGTTCACATAGGATTCCAGCAGGCCCAGCACGAAGCCGCCCAGCACGCAGCCGCGCGGATTGGTCAGGCCGCCGATCATGGCGCCGGAAAAGCCCTTCAGGCCGATCGCCAGCCCCATGAAGATCGAGGCCGAGGTGATCGGCGCCACCAGGAAGCCGGCCAGGCCCGCCAGCGCCGAGCTGGCGAAGAAGGCGCCGATCATCACCGCGTTGACGTTGATGCCCATCAGGTTGGCCACCGCCGGATTGGCGGCGACGGCGCGCATCGCGCGGCCCAGCATGCTGCCGTTCATGATGCGGTCGAACGCCAGCATCACGATGACGGCCACGGCCAGCAGCAGCAGCTCCTGCGTGCGCACGCCCGCGCCGAACACGCGGATCACCTCGTCGCCGAACGGCGCCGGCACCGTCACGGGCGCCGGCCCCCACACGGCGAAAGCCGCGCTTTGCAGCAGGATGCCGAAGCCCAGCGTGCTCATGACCCAGGCCATGCCCGGCCGCGCGGCGAAGGGCCGCACGCCGAACACATACAGCAGCACGCCCAGCAGCCCCATCGCCAGCGCCGCCGCGACGGCGGCCAGCAGATACTGCCAGCCGGTCAGGTCCAGCCCCGTGAAGGCGGCCGTGGTGGCCGGCTTGCCGGCCAGCAGGAACAGGGCCCCCACGCCGACGAACGCGCCCACGGACACGAACTCCCCATGCCCGAAATTCAGCGTGCGCGTCGTGGTGAAGGTGATGCTGAATCCCAGCGCCACCAGCGCATACGCGCCTCCCACGGCGAGCCCGCTGACGAGCGCCTGCAACAACGTCGCCATCATGATGGCCCCCTCTTCTTTCCCGGCCCCGCGCTTACTTGGCGCCGGCGCGCGTCACGTCGTCCGCGTACGGAACCAGCTTGCCATCCTGCCAATGCGCCCACTTGTAGTCGCCCACCAGCAGCGCGTCGTGCCCCGTCGGCGAGAACGGCTTGGTGTAGGTCTTCATGGCGCCGTCATACGTGCCTTGCAGGTTTTCCAGCGCCTGGCGCAGCTTGTCGCCATCGGTGGAGCCGGCCTGCTTGACCGCCATGGCCATCAGATGCATGCCGTCATAGGCATGCGCCAGGAAGCCGAAGGCGGTGGGCGAGGTCATCTGGCCCGAGACGCGGTCGTACAGCTTCTGCTGCGCCGGCGAACGGTTGTCGGTGATGGTGCGCAGGAAGAACGGCTTTTCCGACAGCGTCTTGCCGGCCGTGTCGTAGAACGCGATGTTGTCGGCGGCCCAGGACGTCAGCGTCAGCGGGAACCAGTTGATCTTCTCCATGCTGCGGAACACGTGGGCGATGGGCGTGCTCTGCGCCCAGATCACCACGGTATCCACGCCGGCCGATTTCAGCTTGTTCAGCTGCGAGGTCATGTCGGTGTCGGCCACGCCGAACTTCTCCACCGCCACGGCCTTCACGCCCTGCGCCGCGCCCACTTCCTCCAGGTCCTTGAGCGCGCTCTGGCCGTAGCCGGTGGTCTCGATCATGAAGCCCACGTTCTTGACCTTGGGATTGCGCTTCAGGTAGCCGATCACGCCCTCGACCTGTTCGCGGTCGACCATGCCGACGCGGAACATGTAGTTGTCGGCGCCGGCGCGCATGGGCTTGGTGATGTCGGTGCCCGAACCGATGGCGCCCATCACCGGCACCTTCTTCTGGTTGGGAATGTGCTTCCAGGCCAGCGCGTTGCCCGAATTGGTCGGGCCGAACACGGCCACGACTTTTTCATTGTCGATCAGGTCCGTCATGTTCTGGATCGACTTTGGCGGCTGCGACAGGTCGTCGCGCACCACCAGCACCACCTTGCGGCCCAGCAGGCCGCCGGCGGCGTTGATGTCCTCGATGGCGGTCTTCAGGCCCAGCACCGCGGCCTGGCCGCTCTGTGCCGAGGGCGAGGCAGACAGGTCGCCGTTGAAGCCGATCTTGATGTCCTGGGCCAGCGCCTGCTGCGCGCCCGCGGCCAGCGCGATGCAAGCCGCCGTTCTGGAAAGACGGGAGAGGATCCCCTTGGTGTTCATCGTTGTCTCCTGTGTTTTTTATGGAAGGTGCTGCGTGTCGATGAAGAATTGCGGCCCGGCGTGGCCGGGCCTGTCGCTAGACCGCCAGGAAGCCGCCGTCCACCGGCAGCGACACGCCGGTCACATAGCGCGCCATGGACGAAGCCAGGAAGACCACGGGGCCGACCAGGTCGTCGGGCTGTCCCACGCGGCCCAGCGGAATGCGTTGCATGAAGCTGGCCAGCTTGGCCGGATCCTCGCGCGTGGACGCGGTCATCGGCGTCTCGATCACGCCCGGCGCGATAGCGTTCACGCGGATGCCGTCGGCGGCCAGGTCGCGCGCCAGCGACTGCGTCAGCATCTTCACGCCGCCCTTGGACGGCGAATAGCCCAGCGCCGCGCCCACGCCCGCGAACGAGGCGATCGAACCCACGTTGATGATCACGCCGCGCGTGGCGCGCAGCGCGCCCAGGAAGGCGTGGATCATGTTGAAGCTGCCGTTCAGGTTCACGTCCAGCACGCGGCGCCAGTTCTCGGCCGCGCGCGGGCTGTCCAGGCCTTCGCGGATCAGGATGCCGGCGTTGTTGACCAGCACGTCGATCGGTCCGGCATGCCGCTGCACGTCGGCGGCGGCGGCCGCGCAGGCTTGGGCGTCGGTCACGTCCAGCGCCAGGCTCCAGGCCTGTCCGCCCGCGGCGATGATGGCGTCGGCGGTGTCGCGCGCGCTGTCCGCGCGCAGGTCCGCCGCCATCACGCGCGCGCCGGCGGCGGCCAGCCCCAGCGCCAGGGCGCGGCCGTTGCCCTGCCCGGCGCCGGTCACCAGCGCCAGCTTGCCTTGCAGCAGTCCTTCCTTGTCCATGTGCTTCTCCGTCGCGTTCAGCGGATGCGGGGCGCGCGCGTCGCGCGCCTGGCGGCCCGGCTCATGCTTGGGCCTCGGCTTGCGCGGCGCGCGCGGTCTTGCGGTTCGCCAGCTGGCCGGCGATGCTGCGGCCGGCGATATAGCCGAAGGTCAGCGCCGGGCCCAGCGTGATGCCCGCGCCGGGATAGTTGCCGCCCATGATGCTGCAGGCGTCGTTGCCCACCGCGTACAGGCCATCGATGGCCGCGCCGCCGGCATCGGTCACGCGCCCCTCGGCGTCGACCTTCAGGCCGGCGAAGGTGCCGATGTCGCCGATCATGACCTTGATCGCGTAGTACGGTCCCTGTTCGATGGGCGCCACGCAGGGATTGGGGCCGTGCAGCGCATCGCCCTGGTAACGGTTGTAGGCCTTGCTGCCCTTGCCGTGGAGCGGATCGCGGCCCAGCCGCGCTTCGGCGTTGAAGGCTTCCACCGTCTGGCGCAGGCTGCCGGCATCGATGCCGGCGCGTTGCGCCAGCTCGGCGACGCTGGAGCCGCGCAGCAGGTAGCCGGTCTGCAGATAGCGCTTGATCGGCATCGGGAACGGCGCGGCGCTGCCCAGGCCGTACTTGCGCAGCGTCTTGTGGTCGCAGACCAGCCAGGCGCAGATCTCGCCGCCGTCCTGGCAGGCGCGCACCATGTCCTGCACGAAGTCGTGATACGACGCGCCCTCGTTGGTGAAGCGGCGGCCGTTGCGCGTGACGGCGATGACGCCGGGCTTGGCGCGGTCGATGAAGTGCGGCATGTAGCCGGGACTGCCGTCCTTGCGCGTGACCACCGACACCGGCACCCAGGCCGCGGCGTTGGGCAGGCTGGTGTTCACGCTGCCGCCCGCGCTCTCGGCCAGGCGCAGGCCGTCGCCGGTATTGCCCGAGGGCGACGGCGAATAATGCTCGACGCCGGTGGGCGCGTGGGCGTAGAGCTGCTTGCGCCGCTCGATATCGTAAGGAAAGCCGCCCGCCGCCAGCACCACGGCGCGCGCGGCGCGCACGCGCACCGATGCGCCATCGCGCTGCACCACAGCGCCTTTCACCACGCCGTCCTCGATGATCAGCGACTTGGCCGGCGCGTTCAGCCACAGCGGTATGCCCAGCTTGAAGGCGCTGGCCGCCAGCCGGCCCGCCAGCGCATTGCCGTTGGTCAGCGTCATGCCCCGGCCATGCTTGAGCACGTCCAGGAAATGGCGCGACAGGCGCTTGGCCACGTACCAGGCCGAGGCCAGCGAACGCGTGGCGCGCATGAAGTGCACGATTTCCTTGCCCGAGCCCAGCATCATGCCGAACACGGTCAGCTCGGGCAGCGCGGGCGCCAGGTCCTTGACGTGCGCGCCCAGCTTGCGGCCGTCGTAGGGGCGCGCCACCATCGAGCGTCCGCCCTGCTTTCCGCCGGCGGCTTCCGCGTGATAGTCGGGGAACACCAGCGGCATGTCGAACTGCACTTCGGTATTGGCGGTGAAGAAGTCCACCGCTTCCGGGCCGTGCGCCAGGAAGGCGTCGACGCGCTCGCCGTTGTAGCTGTCGCCGGCCTCGTGGCGCAGGTAGGCGCGGGCCTCGTCGGGCGTTTCATGGATGCCCTGCACGCGCGCCAGCGCGGTGCCGGGTATCCAGAGCCAGCCGCCGGAGCGGGCCGTGGAGCCGCCAAAGCGCGGCTCCTTTTCGATGATCAGGACCTTCAATCCGGCGCTGGCCGCGGTGATGGCCGCGGCCATTCCGGACGCGCCCGATCCCACGACCAGCACGTCGCAGTCGTATTGCCGAGTATCTTCCACGTTGTCTCCATACCCACTTATCGCCCCGCCGGGGCTGGCCCGCATCCGCTCGAAACGGACGGGCCTTGTTATGGTTGCGACTGTAGACAGACGGTTCGATAATGTCAATACTGTTCGCTATTAGCGAAACTACCAACATAGACAACTGAGTTCGACAAAGCAAAATGGTAGCCCACACCTCTTCCGGCAAACGCCAGGCGCCCGCGGGCGCGCAGGCCGCCGCGCCCCGGCGCCGCGGCATCCAGTCCATCGAAGTCGGCGGCAAGCTGCTGCTGGCCTTGCTGGAACACTCCTCTCCCTTGCCGCTGGGCGCGCTGGCCAAGGCCGCCGGCATGTCCGGCGCCAACGCCCACGCCTACCTGGTCAGCTATGGCACGCTGGGCCTGGTGCGCCAGGATCCCGCCTCCGGCCACTACGAACTGGGGCCGCTGGCCTTGCAGCTGGGCCTGGCGGCGCTGCACCGGCTCGACCCCATCAAGATCGCCGTGCCCATGACGCGCGAGCTGGCCGAGCGCACCGGGCAGACCATCGCCATCGCGGTGCTGGGCAACCTGGGGCCGGTCATCGTGCACCTGCACGAATCCAACTACCCGATCCACGTGAACATGCGCACCGGCACGGTCATGTCGCTGACCAACACCGCCACCGGCAAGGTGTTCGCGGCGCTGCTGCCACCCAAGAAGATCGAAAGCCTGCTGCACGAGGACTTCCTGCGCCTGGGCGCGGTGCCCACGCTGAGCCATACCGAGAAGTTCGAGCAGTCGCTGCGCGAGGTGCGCCAGCGCGGCGTCGCGCGCGCGGTGGGCGATCCCATCCCCGGCATCAACGGCCTGAGCGCGCCGGTGTTCGACTCCAATGGCAACGTGGTGCTGGTGATCACCGCGATCGGCGCGGCCGGCGTGTTCGACGCGCGCTGGAACAGCCCGCTGGTCGCGGACATCAAGCGCTGCGCCGATGCGGTGTCGGCCGAGCTGGGCTGGCAGAACGTGGACGCGCGCGCGACGCGGCAGTCCTGAAAGCGCAAGGGCCGCGCATGACAGGCGCGGCCCTTGCGGCATGACGTGGTCCGAAGCTGCCGCGTGCGCAAGCTTGCGGCAGGCGGCATTCAGCGCGTCAGCACGCGATCCAGCGATTCAGTGAAGCGCTTGGCATCCTGAAAGCCCACGACGCGCGCATCCGGCAGCTCCTTGCCGCCGGGTTCGAAGAACATGATGCCCGGCGGGCCGAACAGGCGGAAGCGCTTGAGCAGCGCCCGGTCATCGGCATTGTTGGCGGTCACGTCGGCCTGCAACAGCAGCATCTGTCCCATGCGTTGCGCGACGCCGGGATCGGTGAAAGTGAAGCGCTCCATCTCGCGGCACGACACGCACCAGTCGGCGTAGAAGTCCAGCATCACCGGCTGGCGGCTTTGCGCCAGCGCGGCATCCAGCTCGGCGATGGTGCGCACGCGCTTGAAGTGCGCCTCGCCAGCACTTGCCGCGCCCGGCGTGGCGGCGGCGCCGCCGGCCAGATGGCCCAAGGGCTGCAGCACGTCGCGGCTGCCGCTCGCGGCGCCGACCAGCCAGGCCGCCGCGGCCAGCGCCAGCAGCAGGCCCAGGCCCTTGCCGAACATGCGGCCCGCGCCGGCGCCGGCCGGCAGCGCATCGAAGGCGCGCAGCATCACGGCGGCCACGATAGCCAGGAAGGCCCAGCCCGTCATCTGCACCCAGGTCGGCACCACCGGAATCAGCATCCACCATGCCGTGGCCAGCAGCAGCATGCCGAACAGGCGCTTGACGCCGTCCATCCACGGGCCGGCCTTGGGCAGCAGCGCGCCCGACGAGGCACCCACAATCAGCAGCGGCACGCCCATGCCCCAGGCCATCGCGAACAGGGCGGAACCGCCCAGCACCACGTCGCCGGTCTGCGAGATGTACAACAGCGCGCCGGCCAGCGGCGCGGCCACGCAGGGCCCGACGATCAGCGCCGACAGCGCGCCCATCAGCAGCGCGCCGGTGTAGCGTCCGCCTGGAATGCGCGACGAGCGCTCCGACAGGCGCGCCTGGATGCCGGACGGCATCTGGAAAGTGAACACGTCGAACATGGCCAGCGCCAGCACCGTCAGCAACGCGGCGAACAGGCTCAGGATCCAGGGCGTCTGCAGCCAGGCGGCCAGGCCCGCGCCGCTCAGGCCGGCGGCCACGCCCAGCGCCGTATACACGACGGACATGCCCAGCACGTAGGTGGCGGCCAGGCCCAGTCCGCGTCCGCGCGCGGGCTTGGCGCCGGGGGCCGTGCCGCCCACCACGATGGACGACAGGATCGGGATCATCGGCAGCACGCAGGGCGTGAAGGCCAGCAGCAGGCCCAGCACCAGGAACACGCCGGCGGTCTTGGCCCAGCCCAGTCCGCCCAGCGCGTCGGCCAGCCCGGTGTCGCCCGCGCTCAGCAGGCCGCCCAGGCCGCCGGCGGATGCGCCGGCCGATGCCGCCGCGCCGGCGCCGGCCAGCGCGCCGCCCGCGACGGCGTAGCCGCCCTGCACGGGGGTCAGCTTCACGCTGTGGTCCATCGGCGGATAGCACAGGCCAGCGTCGGCGCAGCCTTGCGAGGTGGCCGTCAGCGTGAAGGCCTGGCCGCCGGGTTGCACCGGCACGCGCACGATCACGTCCTGGTGGTAGACCTCCATGTCCTTCTCGAACGTGGGGTCGTACTTCACCTCGCCTTTCGGATAGACGGCCTCGCCCAGCGTGGCCGCGCCGTATGGACTGATGGTGATGCCGAAGCGCTCGCGGTACATGTAGTAGCCGGGCGCGACACGGTAGCGCAGTTCGACGGAGTCCGGCGCGCTCATGGCGGCGCTGAAGACGAAGGCCTTTTCAGGATCCAGGAATTCGGCCTCGGCGCGCGCGGTGGCGTTCCAGCCCAGCCACAGCAGCGCCAGGGCCAGCAGCGCGAACAGCCGCCTGGCAAGATCCGTCCTGGACGGGCGCAGGGCGCGGCCGCCAGCCATACCGGCAAATTGCAACATCAGTCTCTCTTGTTCTGCACGACGGCCGTCTGTTCGCGCACCCAGTCCAGGTAGGGCGCCGCGCCGCCGATCACGGGCAGCACGATGATTTCGGGCACGTCGTAGGGATGCATCTGCGCCAGCGCGGCAACGACCGCCGCATGGCGCGCGTAGGTGGTCTTGATGTGGATGGGCACTTCCTCGGCCCCTTCCACCTCGCCTTGCCACATGTAGATGGACAGGCCCGGCGCGCCGAGGTTCACGCAGGCCGCCAGGCCGTCTTCGACCAGCACGTGCGCGATCCGTTTCGCCAACAGCAGGTCGGGCGCATTGCTGATGATCAGCACCACGTCGTCGTCGCGCAACATGCAGCCTCCAGGGAATACCCTTGCGGGATGTAACTCGGGGTATTTTATCGATATTGCCGCAGCCGTCCGGCGCCGCCGGATGCCCGTGCCCTCATGCTCGTCTGCTCATGATCAAACAGAGGCCCGCATGTCCGACAATTGCCTGTTCTGCCGCATCGCCCGCCGCGAGATTCCCGCCCACATCCTGCACGAGGATGACCGCCTGCTGGCGTTCCTGGACATCCAGCCGGTGCGGCCCGGCCACACGCTCATCATTCCCAAGCAGCACTATCCCTATTTCGAGGACATGCCGGCGGACCTGGCCGGCCACATCCTGAACCTGGGGCAGAAGCTGGGACGGCACATGAAGCGCCTGTATGGCGTGGACCGGGTGGGCTTTGCCTTCACCGGCATCCACGTGGCACACGCCCACGCCCATGTGATCCCCATGCACGACCCGCAGGACGTGACGTCGACGCAGTACATCGTGCAGAAGGACCTCACCTTCACCATGCCGCCGCAGGCCCCGCAAGAGGAACTGGCGGCGACCGCCGCCCAACTGCGCGGCGAATTGCACGGCGAGCCGGCGCGCGCCGGCTGAAGGGCGGCGCGTATCGCCGCGCACAAAAAACAAGGGCAGGTCCGAAGACCTGCCCTTGTCGCTTATCGCTACCGCCTACAACTTATTCGGCGGCGCTGTCTTCAGCGGCTTCATCGACTTCCGGACGGTCGACCAGCTCCATGAAAGCCATGGGAGCGTTGTCGCCTTGACGGAAGCCCATCTTCAGCACGCGGGTGTAGCCGCCGTTGCGGTTCGCGTAGCGCGGACCGATTTCGGCGAACAGCTTCACCACGGCGTCGCGATCGCGCAGACGGGCAAAAGCCAGACGCTTGTTCGCGAGCGTGGGCTCCTTGCCCAGCGTGATCAGGGGTTCGATGACGCGGCGCAATTCTTTCGCCTTCGGCAGCGTGGTCTTGATCGCTTCGTGAGTGATCAGCGAAACGGCCATGTTGCGGAACATGGCAAGACGGTGACTGCTGGTGCGGTTGAGCTTACGCAAGCCATTACCGTGACGCATGATAAGTTTCCTTTGAATCTAAAGACGGCGTTTCCGCCATCGGGTTGCCGGCTCTTCTATCAACCTGCAATCAGGCCGCGGTCCGGTGAAAAACGGTGCATTTTACGACGGCTTTGCAAATCGCCCGGCCAATCGGCCGGGCGTTGCGGGCAGCGTGCCTCGCGGCGCGCCGCCCGGGTGATGCTTAGGGACGCTCCAGGCCCAGCGGGGGCCAGTTTTCGAGCTTCATGCCCAGCGTCAGGCCGCGTGCGGCCAGCACTTCCTTGATCTCGTTGAGCGACTTGCGACCCAGGTTCGGGGTCTTGAGCAGTTCGTTCTCGGTACGCTGGATCAGGTCGCCGATGTAGTAGATGTTTTCGGCCTTCAGGCAGTTGGCCGAACGCACGGTCAGTTCCAGGTCGTCGACCGGACGCAGCAGGACCGGGTCGATCTGCGGCGTGCCGCGGACCGGGGCTTCGTAGGAGTCGCCAGCGCCTTCCAGGGCGGCGAAGACCGAGATCTGGTCCATCAGGATGCGGGCCGACTGGCGCACCGCTTCCTCGGGCGAGATCACGCCGTTGGTTTCGATGTCCAGGACCAGCTTGTCCAGGTCGGTGCGCTGTTCCACGCGAGCGCTTTCAACGGCGTAGCTGACGCGACGAACCGGGCTGAACGACGCATCCAGCACGATGCGGCCGATGGTGTGGGTGCGGTCTTCCGACAGCGCGCGCACGTTGCCCGGCACGTAGCCGCGGCCCTTTTCGACCTTGATCTGCATTTCCAGCTTGCCGGCATCCGTCAGGTTGCAGATGGCGTGGCCGGGATTGATGATCTCGACGTCGTGCGGCAGCTCGATGTCGCTGGCCAGCACGGTGCCGGCGCCGGTCTTGCGCAGGACCAGGGTGACTTCGTCGCGGTTGTGCAGCTTGAAGACCACGCCCTTCAGGTTCAGCAGGATGTCGACGACATCTTCGCGAACGCCCGGGATGGTCGAGTATTCGTGCACCACGCCGGTCATCTGCACTTCGGTCGGCGCGTAGCCGGTCATCGAGGACAGCAGGATGCGGCGCAGGGCGTTGCCCAGCGTGTGACCGTAGCCACGCTCGAACGGCTCCATCACGATCTTGGCATGGTGGGTGCCGACCGGTTCGACTTCAATGGAGCGCGGCTTCAGGAAACCTTGAGTGGACATCGATTTTGTTCCTTTTCAATACCCTCGGCTCGTTACACCGATAAGGCTGATGGACAGGGTGAAACGTGAAAAACGGGGCGCGAAGAATGCGGCCCTTTACTACCGCAAAGCCCGCTGCGCCGAAAACGGCGTAGCGGGCTGCTGCGGGACTTGCAGACGTGTCGCAGGGAACCGCCGAGCGCCTGCGAAGGTGGCGCGTGGCGGCTCCAGGCCGGCGATTAACGCGAGTACAGTTCCACGACCATCGATTCGTTGATGTCGCGAGCGACGTCAGCGCGATCGGGGGCCGACTTGAACGTGCCGGTCATCTTGGCGGCGTCGACTTCCACCCACTGGGGGATGCCGATGCTGTTGGCCAGGTCGAGCGATTCCTTGATACGGCCTTGCTTCTTGGCCTTTTCGCGGATCGTGATGACGTCGCCAGCCTTGACCAGCATCGAGGCGATGTCGGCGGTGTGGCCGTTCAGTTCGACGGCGCGGTGGCTCACCAGCTGGCGAGCTTCGGCGCGGGTCGAGCCGAAGCCCATGCGGTAGACGACGTTGTCCAGGCGCGATTCCAGCAGCTGGATCAGCGTTTCGCCGGTGTTGCCACGGCGACGCTCGGCTTCAGCGAAGTACTTGCGGAATTGCTTTTCCAGCACGCCGTACATGCGCTTGAGCTTTTGCTTTTCGCGCAGCTGCAGGCCGTAGTCGGAAGTGCGGGCGCCCGAAGTGCGGCCGTGTTGGCCAGGCTTGGAATCCAGCTTGCACTTGGAATCCAGCGAGCGGCGGGCGCTCTTCAGGAACAGGTCAGTACCCTCGCGGCGCGAGAGCTTGCATTTGGGTCCAATATAACGTGCCATGTGGATTCCCTTTAGATACGACGACGCTTCGGCGGACGGCAGCCGTTGTGCGGAACGGGCGTGATGTCGGCGATGCTCGAGATCTTGATGCCCAGCGCGTTCAGGGCGCGGACCGACGATTCACGGCCGGGGCCGGGGCCCTTGATGCGCACTTCCAGCGTCTTGATGCCGTATTCCAGCGCAACGCGGCCAGCCGTTTCAGCGGCGACCTGCGCGGCGAACGGGGTCGACTTACGCGAGCCCTTGAAGCCAGCACCGCCCGACGTGGCCCACGACAGCGCGTTGCCCTGACGATCGGTGATGGTGATGATGGTGTTGTTGAACGAAGCGTGAACGTGCGCGATGCCGTCCGAGACGTTCTTCTTGACCTTTTTGCGCACGCGCGAAGCGCCGCTGGTGGAAGCTTTCGCCATAATCCAGTTCCTCGATTATTTCTTCAGGGACGCAGCAGCACGACGCGGTCCCTTGCGGGTGCGAGCGTTGGTGCGAGTGCGCTGGCCGCGCACGGGCAGGCCGCGCTTGTGGCGCATGCCGCGGTAGGTTCCCAGGTCGATCAAACGCTTGATCGAGAGCTGCACTTCACGACGCAGGTCGCCTTCAACCGTGAACAAACCAACGTGTTCGCGGACGCGTTCCAGTTCAGCGTCGGTCAGATCCTTGACCTTTTTGTCAAACGGGACGTTCGCCGATTCGCAAATCTTGCGAGCGCGGGTACGACCGATGCCAAAAATGGCGGTCAGGCCGATCTCGGCGTGCTGTTGCGGCGGAATGTTAATGCCAGCAATACGGGCCATGACTGTTCCTTGAATAAATCCGTTGCGTAGTCGCTAACCCGGGTTAGCCTTGACGCTGCTTGTGACGCGGGTCGGTGCAGATGACACGCACGACGCCGTGACGTTTGATAACTTTGCAGTTGCGGCAGATCCGCTTAACCGATGCCATTACTTTCATGGTTGACTCCTAATTTTCCGTAATCCGTATCCGCTCACTTGGAGCGGAACACAATCCTGGCCCGCGTCAGGTCATAGGGCGTGAGCTCCACTGTGACCTTGTCACCCGGCAGGATCCGGATGTAATGCATACGCATCTTGCCGGAAATATGGCCCAACACCACGTGGCCGTTTTCGAGCTTGACGCGAAATGTCGCGTTAGGGAGGTTCTCGAGAACCTCGCCTTGCATCTGAATGACGTCGTCCTTGGACATTCTTTTGCTTACCGCATCGGCAAACCCGCGCCCTTGAAGTTAGCCTTCTTGAGCAACGAGTCGTACTGGTGAGACATCATGTAGGCCTGAACCTGCGCCATGAAATCCATCGTCACCACCACAATGATCAGCAGGGACGTACCACCGAAGTAGAAGGGCACATTCCAGCGCATCACCAAGAATTCCGGCAACAGGCACACCAACGTGATGTAGATGGCACCTGCGAGCGTCAAACGCATCAGGATCTTGTCGATGTAGCGCGCCGTTTGTTCACCCGGACGGATGCCCGGAACGAATGCGCCGCTCTTCTTCAGGTTGTCCGCCGTTTCGCGGCTGTTGAACACCAGAGCCGTGTAGAAAAAGCAGAAGAAAATAATCGCGACCGAGTACAGCGTGATGTAGAGCGGTTGACGAGGCGACAGGGCCGCAGCCAGGTCGCTAAGCCAGCGCATGTTCTCGCTGCTGGAAAACCAGCTCGTGATCGTGGCCGGGAACAGGATGATCGACGACGCGAAGATCGGCGGAATCACCCCAGCCATGTTCAGCTTCAAGGGCAGGTGCGAGCTTTGCCCGCCGTAGACCTTGTTGCCGACTTGGCGCTTGGCGTAGTTGACCGTGATCTTGCGCTGTCCGCGTTCCACGAACACCACAAAAGCGGTCACCAGCACCACCAGAGCCACGATGAACAGCGCAGACAGCACAGACATCGAGTTGGTGCGAACCAGATCCAGCAGCGCGGCCAACGCGGCGGGCAGGCCCGCAACGATACCGGCGAAGATCAGGATCGAAATCCCGTTACCCAGACCGCGTTCCGTGATCTGCTCACCCAGCCACATGACGAACATGGTGCCGGTGACCAGGGTCACAACGGTCGTGAAGCGGAACAGCATGCCCGGATCGATCACCAGTCCCTGCTGGGACTCAAGCGCAACCGAAATGCCCACAGCCTGCACCAGCGCCAGCACGACCGTGCCGTAGCGGGTGTATTGGGTGATCTTCCGACGACCGGCCTCGCCCTCTTTCTTGAGCGCTTCCAGCGACGGCACCACCACAGACATCAGCTGCATGATGATGGATGCCGAAATGTACGGCATGATCCCCAGGGCAAAAATCGAGAAGCGCGAGAGCGCCCCGCCCGAGAACATGTTGAACAGGCCCAGGATCCCGCCCTGGTTCTGGCGGAACAGGTCCGCCAGCGCATCCGGGTTGATGCCCGGCACGGGGATGTGTGTACCCAAACGGTAAACCACCAGGGCGAGCACCAGGAACACGAGGCGGCGCTTTAGGTCGCCGTACCGTGCTCCGGTTTTGCCCAATGCCTGCGCGTTAGCCACTCGTCACCTCGTGATCAGGCAAGCGAGCCGCCCGCGGCTTCGATGGCGGCGCGAGCGCCGGCCGTCGCGGAAATGCCCTTGAGCACAACCTTGCGCGAGATTTCACCCGACTTGATGACCTTGGCGAAACGAACCGCCTGGCCAATCACGCCAGCGGCCTTCAGCACTTGCACGTCGATTTCGTCGACGGGCACGGCTTGCAGTTCCGACAGACGCACTTCGGCGTACAGGTGCTGGCCCAGCGGCGTGAAACCGCGCTTGGGCAGGCGACGCTGCAGCGGCATCTGACCGCCTTCGAAGCCAACCTTATGGAAACCGCCCGAGCGCGACTTCTGACCCTTGTGACCACGGCCGGCGGTCTTACCCAGACCCGAACCGATGCCACGGCCGACGCGGCGCTTGGCGTGCTTGCTGCCCTCAGCGGGCTTCAGCGTATTGAGTTGCATATCCGACATGGTGATTCCTTAGGCTTCCGAGACGGAAACGAGATAATCCACCTTACGGATCATCCCACGCACCTCGGGCGTATCGACCAGCACGCGGCTGCTGTTGATACGGCCCAAGCCCAGACCGCGAACCGTGTCACGGTGCGATTGCTTGGTACCGATCACGGAGCGCACGAGGGTCACTTTGATCTGCTTCTGAGCCATGATTTACCCCAGGATCTCTTCGACGGTCTTGCCGCGCTTGGCAGCAACATCCGCCGGGGTCAGGGAGGCGCGCAGGCCATTCAACGTGGCGCGAACCATGTTGTAGGGGTTGCTCGAGCCCAGGCTCTTGGCAACCACGTTACGCACACCCATCACTTCGAAAATAGCGCGCATCGGGCCGCCGGCGATGACGCCGGTACCTTCAGCAGCGGGCGAAATCAGCACGGTGGCGGCGCCATGCTTGCCGACCACGGTGTGGTGCAGCGTGCCGTTCTTCAGCGCAACCTTGAACATGCCGCGGCGGGCCTGTTCCATCGCCTTCTGGACCGACACCGGCACTTCACGCGCCTTGCCCTTGCCCATGCCGACGCGGCCGTCGCCATCGCCAACCACGGTCAGCGCGGCGAAGCTCATGGTGCGACCACCCTTCACGACCTTGCTGACGCGGTTGACCGCGATCATCTTCTCGCGCAGGCCGTCATCGTTCTCTTTTTCCGCGGCGTTCTTGCCTTGTACTTTAGCCATTTGACAGATCCTCGCTTAGAACTTCAGGCCGGCTTCACGCGCGGCGTCGGCCAGCGCTTTCACGCGGCCATGGTAACGAAAGCCCGAGCGATCGAAAGCGACCAGTTCGATACCGGCAGCCTTGGCCTTTTCGGCCACGCGCTTGCCAACCAGCGTGGCGGCGGCCTTGTTGCCGCCTTGGCCGGTTTGGCCAGCCAGCTGCGCACGCACTTCGGCTTCCACCGTCGAGGCGCTGACCAGAACGCGATCGCCTTCCGGCGAAATGATGTTGGCGTAGATGTGCTGGTTCGAGCGGAAAATCGAGAGGCGATGAACGCGCAGCTCGGTGATCTTCCGGCGGGTCGGAACCGCACGACGCAAACGGGAAACTTTTTTGTCCATGATTCGTCCTTGCGTGCGCCGTTATTTCTTCTTGGTTTCTTTGATGACGACGCGTTCGTCCGAGTAACGCACGCCCTTGCCCTTGTAGGGTTCGGGTTCGCGGTACGCGCGGAGTTCAGCGGCCACCTGGCCGACGACCTGCTTGTTGGAGCCCTTGATGACGATTTCCGTCTGGGTGGGGCATTCGGCCTTGATGCCGGCCGGCAACTTGTGCAGAACGTCGTGCGAGAAACCGAGCTGCAGCTTAACGGCGTCGCCTTGGATCGAGGCGCGGTAACCCACGCCCACCAGGGTCAGCTTGCGCTCGAAGCCCTTGCTCACGCCGTTGACCATGTTGGCCACCAGCGCGCGCACGGTACCCGACATGGCGTTGGCGTGGCGGGTTTCGTTGGCGGCGACAAACGTCAGCTTGCCGTTGTCCAACGCGACCGCGACGTCGCCAGTCAGGGCTTGGGTCAAGGTGCCCAGCGGGCCCTTGACGGTGATCTGATCCTGCTGGATGCTGGCTTCAACACCCTTCGGCAGTTCGACCGGATATTTAGCGATACGTGACATTCGAATTTCTCCTTAGGCCACGTAGCACAGCACTTCGCCGCCGACGCCATTGGCGCGGGCCTTGCGGTCCGTCATGACGCCACGCGAGGTCGACACGATAGCCACGCCCAGGCCGTTCATGACCTGAGGAATGCTGGTGCGGCCCTTGTAGATGCGCAGGCCGGGACGCGAAACGCGTTCGATGCGCTCGATGACCGGACGGCCAGCGTAGTACTTCAGGGTGATCTCGAGCTCAGGCTTGGCCTGGGTGCCCTTGACTTCGAAGCCGTCGATGTAGCCTTCGTCCTTCAGCACGCCGGCGATAGCCGCCTTCAGCTTCGAGGAGGGCATGCTCACCGTAACTTTGTCCACTTGCTGCGCATTGCGAATGCGGGTCAGCATATCGGCGATGGGATCGCTCATGCTCATATTCTTTCTCCTACCAGCTGGCCTTGGTGATGCCGGGGATTTCACCCTTCATCGCCATTTCACGCAGTTTGTGGCGGGTCAGGCCGAACTTGCGGAACACGCCGCGCGGACGACCGGTGACCACGCAACGGTTACGTTGACGCGTCGGGTTGGCATTGCGCGGCAGCTGTTGCAGCTTGAGCCGAGCTTGGTAACGTTCTTCGTCGGTCTTCGACTGGTCGTCGATGATCGACTTCAACTCAGCGCGCTTGGCGGCGAACTTGTCAGCCAGCTTGGCGCGCTTGATGTCGCGATTGATGAGGGAAAGTTTAGCCACGTCATCAGCCCCTTAGTTACGGAACGGGAAGCTGAAGGCGGTCAGCAGCGCCTTGGCTTCTTCGTCGGTCTTCGCGGTGGTGGTGATGCTGATGTTCAGCCCACGCAGCGCGTCGATCTTGTCGTACTCGATTTCGGGGAAAATGATCTGCTCTTTCACCCCGATGTTGTAGTTGCCACGGCCGTCGAACGCGCGACCCGAGATACCGCGGAAGTCGCGCACGCGAGGCAGCGCAACCGCCACCAGGCGATCCAGGAATTCGTACATGCGTTGACCGCGCAGCGTGACCATGCAACCGATCGGGTAGTTTTCGCGGATCTTGAAGCCGGCGATAGCCTTCTTGGTCTTCGTCACCACGGGCTTTTGGCCAGCGATCTTGGTCAGGTCCGAGACGGCGTGCTCGATAACTTTCTTATCGGAGACCGCTTCCGAGACACCCATGTTCAGGGTGATCTTGGTGATGCGGGGCACTTCCATCACGCTCTTGTAGCCAAACTTGGCTTGCAGGTCGCCAGCGACCTTGCTCTTGTAGAAATCTTGCAAACGAGACATGTCTGTCGCCCCTTACGCCTTGGCGCCGACAACGGCACCATTGGAACGGAACACGCGGACCTTGCGACCGTCGACTTCTTGGACGCCAACGCGATCGCCACGGCCGGTGGCCGGGTTGAACAGCGCGACGTTCGAGATGTGGATCGGCATGGTCTTTTCGACGATTCCGCCCGGGTTGTTGGCCATCGGGTTGGCTTTCATGTGCTTCTTGACGACGTTGACGCCTTCGACCAGGACGTGGTCGGCATCGACGCGGGCCAGCACGGTGCCGCGACGCTTCTTGTCGCGACCGGTCAGGACGATGACTTCGTCGCCTTTACGGATGTTGTTCATCGCGGGGCTCCTTACAGCACTTCCGGGGCCAGCGACACGATCTTCATGAACTTCTCGGTACGCAGTTCACGCGTAACGGGTCCGAAGATGCGGGTGCCGATGGGCTCCAGCTTGGCGTTGAGCAACACGGCGGCATTGCCACCGAAACGGATCAGCGAACCGTCCTTACGGCGCACGCCCTTGGCGGTACGAACCACCACGGCATTGTAAATTTCGCCTTTCTTGACGCGTCCGCGCGGGGCCGCATCCTTGACGCTCACCTTGATGATGTCGCCGATGCCGGCATAACGGCGCTTGGAGCCACCGAGCACCTTAATGCACATGACGTGACGCGCACCAGTGTTATCGGCCACGTCCAGCGTGGTCTGCATTTGGATCATGATTTTTCCTGTTCCAACTTAACTGGAAATACGGTTTTCCCGGGGTTTTCCCCCTAGGAACTCTGCAATTCCTGCCAGTTTTGGTCCCGTCAGGTCAATTGCCCTGCTTTGGCGCCGAGTTGGCTGTGTCTGCACACTGCGCAATCGACGGCTTGCAACGCAACGACCCTGGGTTGAAATCCTGCGGGTATTCCCCCAACACGCCTGACTTGCCTGCTTCGCGTTCCGGCTGGGTCGGTATGACCGGGGCTCATCCCCGAGGTTCCCTTCCTGGCCCTTTTCGCGAAGTTCCTGCCTTTGCGCGCATCGCTCCGTAGCTGTTCGCTACCAGAGCAACACCCGATATCGAGCCGGCAGGCAAATCGACAATCTGGGAAAGCTGACCATTCTATCGCGCCTGGAATCCGCATGCAAGTGCTTTGTTGAAATATTGCGCATTCCCCCGGTGGCGCCTGTGGAAAACTAACCACGCCGCCCGGGCCCTTGGCCAGCCCACGAACCCGGCTCTTGCGGGCCAGCTCCCGGGCATTCAGCCGCGCCCCTGCTTCTTGCCGTAGTAGCCCCGTTCCCAGGCATCGTGGTTGACCTTGCCCCGGCGGATCTCGTCGGTAAACGGCGCCGCCATCAGCACCAGGCGGTTCAGCCACCTCACCGGCGCGCGGCATGGCCGCTCGAAATCCACGAACAGGACGGCGCGCACGCCATCGGTGTCGTTATGGACCTGGTGGGGATACAGATCGTCGAACACCACTGCCTGGCCCTCGCGCCAGCTGTAACGCTGGCCGCCGACCTCGATCCAGCACTGCTCGGCGGGGTCCGGCACGACCAGGCCCAGATGCAGTCGCAGTACCCCGTTGTAGGGACCGGTGTGCAACGGAATGCGCTTGCCTGGCTCCAGGATCGAGAAAAAGGCGGTGCGCAGGCCGGGAATGTCGGCCAGCGCCCGAGCGGTGGCCGGACAGCGCCGCAGGTTGCGGTCCGACCGCAGGCCGTAGCCCATGAAGACGAAGGTCTTCCACTGATTGTCCGACGTGATCATGCCGACATCGGGGGAAATCTCGTGAAAAGACGGAAGATGATCGCGCTCTGAAAGGAGTTCCAGCAACTCGGCGCGGATGGCGGGGGTCTGCGCCTCCAGGGCCGAGACCCACGGAAACTGGCTGTTGTCGAAGATGGGATGGTCGCCTACCAGTGACGACAGAGCGATGCGATGGCGCAGCCAATCGATGAAGCGGAAAAAAATCCGGGAGTAGATGCTGGACGGATTCTTGTCGACGGGTTGCACGGTGGATATCGGGTCCGGACAGCCAATGGTGCCCTCATTGTGTCCACCCGCCCGTGGCGGCGCAAGGGTTGGAAAGCACGGATTGGCCCCAGTCCGCCGCGCGAAACTGGTCCTCCCCTTGTCGTACAAGCTGGTTTAGACTGGCACGGACACATTTCACGCCCCCACCCATTTCGCAAGGAACGACAGGCATGTATGAACAGTTGGCGCTGTATATCGACGGCGAATTCCTCGCCGGCGAGGGCAGGCGCACCCAGGACGTCATCAACCCGGCCACGCTCGAAGTGCTGGGCCAGCTGCCCCACGCCACCGAAGCCGACCTGGACCGCGCGCTCGCCGCGGCCCAGCGCGCCTTCGAGTCCTGGAAGAAATCTTCTCCCATGGACCGTTCCGCCATCCTGCGCAAGGTCGCCCAGCTGTCGCGCGAGCGCGCCAAGGAAATCGGCCGCAACATGACCCTGGACCAGGGCAAGCCGCTGGCCGAGGCCGTGGGTGAAGTCTCGTCCTGCGCCGAGCACGCCGATTGGCACGCCGAGGAATGCCGCCGCATCTACGGCCGCGTAATCCCGCCGCGCAACCCGGACGTGCGCCAGATCGTGGTGCGCGAGCCCATCGGCGTGTGCGCTGCCTTCACGCCCTGGAACTTCCCCTACAACCAGGCCATCCGCAAGATCGCCGCCGCGCTGGGCGCGGGCTGCACCGTGGTGCTCAAGGGTCCCGAGGATTCGCCGTCCGCCGTCATGGCGATCGCGCGCATGTTCCATGAGGCCGGCCTGCCCAAGGGCTGCCTGAACATCGTCTGGGGCGAACCCGCCAAGATCTCCGACTACCTGATCCGCTCGCCCATCGTGCGCAAGGTGTCCTTCACCGGCTCGGTGCCGGTGGGCAAGCAGCTGGCCGCGCTGGCCGGCGCGCACATGAAGCGCGTCACCATGGAACTGGGCGGCCACTCGCCGGTGCTGGTGTTCGACGACGCCGACATCGACCGCGCCGCCGAGATGCTGGCCAAGTTCAAGATCCGTAACGCAGGCCAGGTCTGCGTGTCGCCCACCCGCTTCTACGTGCAGAACGGCGCCTACGAGCAGTTCCTGGCGCGCTTCACCGACGTGCTGAAGAACGTCAAGGTCGGCGATGGCCTGGAAGCCGGCACCGACATGGGCCCGCTGGCGCACGAGCGCCGCGTGCCGGCCATGGCGGCCTTCGTCGAGGACGCCCAGAAGCACGGCGGCAAGGTCGTCGTGGGCGGCGGCGCGCTGGACCGCAAGGGCTTCTTCTTCGCCCCCACCGTGGTCACGGACCTGCCCGACAACGCCATGCTGATGACCGAGGAACCCTTCGGCCCGGTGGCGCCGGTGGTGCGCTTCAGCGACACCGACGAAGTGCTCAAGCGCGCCAACAGCCTGCCGTTCGGCCTGTCGTCCTACGTCTTCACCAATTCGCTGAAGACCGCCACCAAGGTCTCCAACGGCCTGGAAGCCGGCATGGTCAACATCAACCACTTCGGCAGCGCGCTGGCCGAGACGCCGTTCGGCGGCATCAAGGACAGCGGCATCGGCAGCGAAGGCGGCCTGGAAACCTTCGACGGCTACCTGGTCACGAAGTACATCACGCACATCTGAGCGTGTTCCGGCGCCAGCCGGAATGAGGCAACGGGCTCCTTCGGGAGCCCGTTAGCCTTGTGGCCCCGGCGTGCCGTAGCGGAACATGGCGGGCGCCCGCCCGTCGCGCGGCATGCCCTGCGATACGCACGGCGCGCCAAGCACCCGGTGCGACATGCGGCCGGCATGATCTGCGAGCGCCGGTGAGACAATTCCTCGGGGCCATTGCGTCTTGCGCCTGGCCCGTCACGGCGCCCTTGCGCGCCACTCCCTGCCCTCCTTCCGTCCCGACATCGCCCGCCTGCGACCACGCACGCGGGCTTTTTTGCGTCGCGGGCCGCGGACTCCTCCCGCCGCGACCTCCCAACCCGACCGCGTCCTCACGCGCGTCGGCACGGCGGACGGGCATGTTCCTTTCCCTCATCCGAACGAGGCTCTCATGCAGACCCGCACTTCCGTTCCTTCTACCTCCGTTCCCGCGCCCCGGGCCGCGTCCATGTTCTGGCAAACATGGACGTCCAACGTGGACGTCCGCCGCCAATGGGACAGGCTGGGCGTGGGCACGACGATCTTCCAATGGGTGGCCGTCAATGGCAGCTCCTTCATCCCCAATCCCTGGCTGCCGCTGCACGGCAGCCAGCTGGACCTGGCGGACATCGCCACCCGGCCCTGGGCGCGGCGCATGATCATCGGCACGCCGGGCCTGTCCGACGAGACCCAGGCCCGCGCCCGCATCCACGAACTGGCCGACCTGGCGCAGAAGTTTGGCACGCTGTCATACCCGTCCAACGCCGCCGGCTTCTACTTCCCGGTGGAGATCGATCCCACCTACACCGCCGCGCCCGCCGACTTCGGCGCCATCTGGTCGAAGCTGCCGCGCCCCCTGTACGTGTCGGTCTACTACGGCGCCGGCGTCGACGACGCGGCCGCCGCGCAATGGCTGGACTCATTCATCCCGCAGGACGTGACCATCCTGTTCCAGGACGGCGTGGGCGCACACGGCGCGACGCCGCAGCAGGCGCTGGCCCGCTTCGACCTGATCCGCGCGCGACACCCGAAGACCGAAATGATCGCCGAGGCCTTCCGTCCGAATCCCACGCCCGGCGGCGCCTACTTCATTCCCGCCACGGCGGCCGAATACCAAGCGCAGCTGCAGGCCTATGCGCACCTGGATCCGGTGCACGTCTTCGACGGCCCCAACTACCTGGACGCAGCGCTGATCCAGCGCATCGGCGGCGTGGAGCCCGCCCTGCCGCCGACGGCGTTGAACGCGCGCGTCAACAGCTGGGGCGACGCGCGGCTGGACTGGCAACGCGCCAGCGCCGCGTCGGTGGCGGTGGCGAAATACCGCGTCGAGATCCTGGACGGCATGGGCGCGCAAGTGTTGCGCCGCTATGAGGTGCCCGGCGGTCAGGCTCACTGCTTCTACCCCGTCGACGATAGCGTGGCCGATTTCGGTTTCCCGCCCGCCTACCTGGCGTGGCGCGTGACCGAAGTGGCGGCCAACGGCTATGAAAGCGATCCCTCGGCCCTGTCCGCCGGCATGGCGATGCAGGACAACAGCTGGGCGCAGGCCGTGGTCGGCATGGCCGGCACGTCGTACACGGGCGGCTACTTTTCCGATCTGTCGGACCTGGGCAATCCCGGCACCACCGGCGTCGCGGGCCGCAAGTCCAGCGTCGCCGCCGCCACGCTGCGTCGCGCCATGGCGCAGGCGGCCGGCCTGCATATCGCGCAGATCCTGCCGGTGAACCTGACGGTCGGCGGCTCGCACCTGTCGCGCACCAGCGCGGACTTGCTGAACAGCACCAGCTACTGGTGGGACGACACGCAATCGGCGCCCGGCCCCAACCTGCTCGCCATCCAGCCGCGCATCGCGGCGCTGGGCGTGCCGCTCACGCACATGATGTGGTCGGGCGGCGTGGAGCCGGACACCATCTTCCAGTACCCGGCGCAGCGCGACGCCATCCTCGCGGCGGCCGCCACGGCGCTGACGGCGATCCACGCCACGGTGCGCGGCTACGGCGGCAACCCCCAGCTCAAGCTGTGGCTGCAACCGCATCTGCGCGCGTACTACGGGATTCCGCCGCGCGAAGGCACGGCGCTGCAATACAAGGCCGTGCGCGACGCGCTGGTGAACGTGGCGCGCGCCGATCCGGCGATATACGTGGGCACCTGGGTGCCGGGCGCGGCCTTCGCCTACGACTACTGGAACGAAATGCCGCAGATCGGCTGGGTGCACCCGGTGCCCTCGGCCTACCACGCGGCGGCCGAAGAAATGGGCCGGATGATGGCGCTGGACGGCGACCTGGCCGACGCGCCGCCGGCCTGGGCGACAATGGCGCCGCCGTCTGCCCCGACCGTGCAATGGCAGCCGTCGGAAGACGTGTCGGTCCGCTGGAATCCGCCGCAATCGGGTACGGGCTGGTTCCGCGTGCGCAACCTGCACCTGGGCACCGGCGCGGTCATCGACCAGCTGGACACGCCGTCGAGCCAGTACCTGTTCACGCGCGCCAAACAGGTTGCAACCTACGGCTACACGACAGCGGGCGTGTCGCTCGATATCTGCGAGTTCGATCCGGCCAGCGGCGCCGAAGGGCCGGTGCTGAGCGTCACGCAGTACAAGCCTTAGTCGGGCGACTCCACCCGCAGGCCGGCGGCCTTCCATTCGGGGAAGCCGGCCTCCAGCCTGCGGGCCTGCATGCCGCGGGCCCGCAGCGCTGTCACCGCCTCGCTGGACAACACGCAGTACGGCCCGCGGCAATAGGCCACGATCTCGGCGCCGGCCGGCAGGTCGCCCAGGCGGCGCTCCAGTTCCTCGGCGGGGATGTTGAGCGCGCCGGGCAGGTGGCCGAGCGCGAATTCCTCGGCCGGGCGCACGTCCAGCAACGTCACGCTCTCGGCCTTCAACATGCCGACCAGCTCGGTGATGGACACGCCGTCCAGCCGTTCCCGCTGGTGGATGCTGTCGGCGATGACCTCGCGCATTTCGGCGTGCTGATGCTCGGCGCAGGCGCCCAGGGCGGCCAGCAGCGCGGCGATGGGGCCATCGCCCAGCCGATACAGCACGCGCTTGCCGTCGCGGCGCGTCTGCACCAGGCCGGCGCGACGCAGATGCTGCAGATGCTGGGACGTATTGGCGACGCTCAGTCCGGACAGTTCGGACAGCCGCTCCACGGCGCGCTCGCCCTGGGCCACGTGTTCCAGCAGGACCAGCCGGTGGGCATGGCCCAGGGTCTTGGCGATCTCGGCCAGCGCCTCGAAACGCTGGGCGGAAGAAGATGAAGAAGTTGCGGACGTGCTCATCCGGCCAACATACCATCGGCCCGATACACGATCAATCAAGGAATTGAATGTTCTGGCCAGGGCCGGCCCGTCAGGACCGGGCCCGCCAATCCCGCGGCGTCATGCCGAAACGGCGCTTGAACAGCCGGCTGAAGTGCGAGGGATGCGAAAACCCCGCCTGATATGCGAGCTCGGCGATGCTGCGATGGCGATGCAGCGGGTTGAGCAGCAGTTCGCGGCATCGTTCCAGCCGCTCCTCGAAGATGAAGGCCTCGGCCGACGTTCCGCCGGCGCGCAGGATCCGGTGCAGGTACGCCACCGACAGGCCGCAGCCGTCGGCCACCCGCTGCGGCGACAGATCCGGATCGGCCAGATGCTGGCGCATGTAGGCCAGCGCCCGCTGCCGATGCGCCAGCGTCACGCTGCTGTCGGATGCCGAGGCCTGCGCCTGCCCGTCCTGCACCATGAACAGCGCGATCAGGTCGATCAGCCGCTCGCCCAATTCCGCGACTTCCCCGTCCGACCAGCCGTCCATGCCCTTGAACAGATGGTCCATGTAGCTGGCCAGCATGGCGCCTCGCGGCGAACCGTCATCGATGCGCAGCTTGTGGAACGCGCCGATGCGGGAATCGCGCTGCGACAGCGCGCTGCGCGGAAACGACACGCTCAGGCTGCGATAACCGGCTGCCCCCAGCGCGGTGGCCTGGTAGGGCAGGCTCTGGTTCATCAGGTACACGCAACCCGGCTCGACCTGGAACTCCCTGCCCTGCTGCACCACCGCCAGCGGGCCGGACAGCGGCAGGCCGAAGGTGTAGAACTCCTGGTCCAGGCGCGACACATTGCCGGCGGTGCGCTCCAGCTGTTGGCCCTGGTAATGCAGGTCGTTGAACTGCAGGCTGGCGCGGCGCGCGTAGCGCACATGGCCGGCGAACTGCGCCGGCTTGCCGTGGTGCACCTCGAACGGGCCAAAGGCGTCGGCCAGCGCCTCGCGCCAGCGGTCGTAGCGTTCGGCGCCGGCATCGGCCGAAATGGCGAATTCCGTGTCCGGCATGGCGCGGTCTCCTTACCCGGAAAATGGCGCAAATTGATCTTGCGTCTACATATTCTTGATCCACCCTGCTGCGGGGCGGCGGACGCATTGTGGACGCGCCTGGCGCAAGTCTATAGTCAGCCGGATAAGCACACAACAACCTGGAACATCCGGGAGGAGACCATGACCCAAGCGACCGCACAGGCCGCCCGTCATACGCCGGCTTCGCGCTACCTGCGCTGCGAGGGCCGGGAACTGCATTATGTGGAATGGGGCGCGCCCGACGCGCCGCCCGTCATCATGTGGCACGGCCTGGCCCGTACCGGGCGCGACTTCGACGAGCTGGCGCAGGCGCTGGCCGGCGACTATCGCATCATCTGTCCCGATGCCATCGGCCGCGGCCTGTCGCAGTGGAGCCCGGACCCCGTCGCCGAATACCGCCTGGACTTCTACGCCCGGCTGGCGCGCGCGCTGGCCGACGGGCTGGGCCTGGCGCGCCTGCGCTGGGTCGGCACGTCCATGGGCGGCGCCACCGGCATGCACGCGGCCGCCACCACGCTGCGCGACCGCATCTCGCACCTGGTGGTGAACGACATCGGCCCCACGCTGCCGCAGCCCGCGATCGACCGCATCCTGGCCTACGCCGGCCAGCCGCCGGCGTTCGATACCGTGACCGAACTCGAAACCTGGCTGCGCGCCGCCTACAAGCCCTACGGCTGGCAAAGCGACGAACAGTGGCGCCGCATGGCCGAGACCTCGGTACGGCGCCTGCCCGACGGCCGCGTCACCGCGCACTACGACCCGGCCATCGTCGGCCAGTTCAGCCACCACCCCGGCGACTACGAACGCTGGGAGGGCTATGACAGCCTGCGCATGCCGCTGCTGCTGCTGCGCGGCGCCGATTCCGACCTGCTGCTGCCCGACGTGGCGCATGCGATGACCCAGCGCGGACCGCGCGCGCAGCGCATCGACTTCCCCGACTGCGGCCACGCCCCGGCGCTGAACATCGCGCCGCAGATCAACGCCGTCAGGCAATTCCTGGCTCAACCGGATCACGCGGCGGCGACCGCCCCCGCGCATTAGGAGACAACCATGATGAAACGCGTATTGCTGGCCGCGATGGCCGGCCTGTGCATGCAATCGGCCGCCATGGCCAAGGACTTCGTCGTGGCCCACGTCTACGACAAGACCGGCCCGCTGGAAGCCTATGCCAAGCAGACCCAGAACGGCCTGATGCTGGGCCTGGAGTACGCCACGCAAGGCACGATGACGGTGGCCGGCCGCAAGATCCGCGTCATCGAGAAGGACAACCAGGGCAAGCCCGACGTGGCGCGCGCGCAGCTGGCCTCGGCCTATGCCGACGACAACGCCGACATCGCCGTCGGCCCCACGTCCTCGGGCGTGGCGCTGGCCATGCTGCCCATCGCCGAGGAATACGAGAAGATCCTGCTGGTCGAACCCGCCGTGGCGGATTCGATCACCGGCGACAAGTGGAACAAGTACATCTTCCGCACCGGCCGCAATTCCTCGCAGGACGCCATCGCCAACGCCGTGGCCTTCGACCAGGAAGGCACGTCGATCGCCATGCTGGCGCAGGACTATGCCTTCGGCCGCGACGGCGTGAAGGCTTTCAAGGGCGCCCTGAAGCACGCCAAGATCGTGCACGAGGAATACCTGCCGGCCAACGCCACAGACTTCACCGCCGGCGCGCAGCGCCTGTTCGACGCACTCAAGGACAAGCCGGGCCGCAAGATCATCTTCATCCTCTGGGCCGGCGCGGGCAACCCGTTCAAGATCGCCGACCTGGACCCGAAGCGCTACGGCATCGAGATCGCCACCGGCGGCAACACGCTGGCCGCCATGACGCCGCTGAAGTCGCTGGCCGGCATGGAAGGCGCCACCTATTACTACTACGGCATCCCCAAGAATCCGGTCAACGACTGGCTGGTCACCGAGCACCAGAAGCGCTTCGGCCAGCCGCCGGACTTCTTCACCGCGGGCGGCATGTCGGCCGGCATCGCCATCGTGCAGGCGCTGAACAAGACGCAGGGCAAGTCCGACACCGACGCGCTGATCAAGGCCATGGAAGGCATGAGCTTCGACACGCCCAAGGGCAAGATGACGTTCCGCCCGCAGGACCACCAGGCCATGCAGTCGATGTACCACTTCCGCATCAAGAACGACGCCTCGGTGCCCTGGGCCGTGCAGGACCTGGTGCGCGAGATCACGCCCGACCAGATGGACGTGCCCGTCCAGAACAAGCGCTAGCGCGTCGCCACTCATGCTCGAAACCCAAGCGCTCACGATCCGTTTCGGCGGGCACGTAGCCGTCGACAGTGTCAGTTGCGGCTTCGCGCCCGGCACCTTGACGGCCATCGTCGGCCCCAACGGCGCGGGCAAGACCACGTACTTCAACCTGATCTCCGGCCAGTTGCGCGCCAGCGCCGGCTCGGTGCGGCTGAACGGCCGCGACCTGACCGGACTGTCCGCGCCGGCCCGCATGCATGCGGGCCTGGGCCGGGCCTTCCAGCTGACGCAGCTGTTCCCGCGCCTGAGCGTGCACGAGAACGTGCGGCTGGCGCTGCAATCGCGCCAGCAGGGCCTGGGCTGGCGCCAGATCCGCTTCTGGCGCACCTGGGACGACGACCGCGCCCTGATCGCGCGCGCCGATGAATTGCTCGAGCGCACCCGGCTGTCCGCCCGGCGCGACCACATCGCCGCCGACCTGCCGCATGGCGACCAGCGCAAGCTGGAGATCGCCATGCTGATCGCGCTGGAACCGCAGGTGTTCATGTTCGACGAGCCCACCGCCGGCATGAGCGTGGACGACGTGCCGGTGGTGCTGGACCTGATCCGCGAGATCAAGACCGACCGCAGCAAGACCATCCTGCTGGTGGAGCACAAGATGGACGTGGTGCGTGAACTGGCCGACCGCATCGTGGTGCTGCACAACGGCCGGCTGATGGCCGATGGCGAGCCCGCCGAAGTCATCGCCTCGCCCATCGTGCAACAGGCCTACCTGGGCGTGGCCCCGACGGAGAAGACGGCATGAGCGCGATAGCGCGCGGCGCGGGCGCCGCCCCAGGCACGCATACGCCGGCGGGCGAGACCCGTCCGCTGCTCGAATTGAAAGACGTGCACACGCACATCGGCGCGTACCACATCCTGCACGGCGTGGACCTGACGGTGCCCGCCGGCCAGGTGACCATGCTGCTGGGCCGCAACGGCGCCGGCAAGACCACCACGCTGCGCACCATCATGGGCCTGTGGAAAGCCTCGCAGGGCAATGTGCGCTTCGACGGCGAGGCCGCCGGCGGACCCGGCGTGCGCGTGTCACCGCCCGACATGGCGCGCCGCGGCGTCGCCTACGTACCCGAGAACATGGGCATCTTCGCCGACCTGTCGGTGAAGGAGAACATCCTGCTGGCCGCGCGCGGCGCCGCCAACGCCAGCCAGCTCGACACGGCGCGGCTGGAATGGATCTTCGGGTTCTTCCCCGCGCTGCGCAAGTTCTGGCTGCATCCGGCCGGCAAGCTTTCCGGCGGGCAGAAGCAGATGCTGGCGGTCGCGCGCGCCATCATCGAACCGCGCCGGCTGCTGCTGATCGACGAACCCAGCAAGGGCCTGGCGCCGGCCATCGTGCAGAACATGATCGACGCCTTCATCGAGCTCAAGCAGGCAGCCACCACCATCCTGCTGGTCGAACAGAACTTCAATTTCGCGCGCCAGGTCGGCGACCGCGTGGCCGTCATGGACGACGGCCGCGTGGTGCACGCCGGCGGCATGGCGCAGCTGGCCGAGGACGAGGCGCTGCAGACGCGCCTGCTCGGCCTTTCCCTGGGAAGCCACCAATGAGTACCCTGGACGCCGACGCTCCGCTGCCGCAGGTCCGCGCCGACCTGCGCCCCGTGTTGCTGGTGCTGGCGCTGGCCGCCATCGCCCTGCCGCTGGTGGGCTCCTTCTCGACCTGGCTCACGCTGACCTTCGCCGGCCTGGCGATGGGCATGATCATCTTCATCGTGGCCTCGGGCATGACGCTGGTGTTCGGCTTGATGGACGTGCTGAACTTCGGCCATGGCCTGTTCATCGCCATTGGCGCCTACCTGGCGGCCACCGTGCTGGGCGCCATGGGCGACTGGACCCAGTCCGGCAGCCTGTGGATGAACCTGGCCGCCGTGCTGCCGGCCATGATCGTGGGCATGCTGGTGGCCGGCGCCGTGGGCCTGGCCTTCGAGCGCGTCATCGTGCGGCCGGTCTATGGCCAGCACCTGAAGCAGATCCTGATCACCATGGGCGGCATGATCATCGGCGAAGAGCTGATCAAGATGATCTGGGGCCCGCAGACCATTTCGCTGCCGCTGCCGGAAGCGCTGCGCGGCGCGGTGCTGCTGGGCGATGCCGCCATCGAGAAGTTTCGCATCGTGGCGCTGGTCGGCGGCCTGGCGGTGCTGGGCGGCATGCTGTGGCTGCTCAACCGCACCAAGCTGGGCCTGCTGATCCGCGCCGGCGTGGAAGACCGCGAAATGGTCGAAAGCCTGGGCTACCGCATCCGCCATCTGTTCGTCGGCGTGTTCGTGGCCGGCTCGATGCTGGCCGGACTGGGCGGCGCGCTGTGGGGGCTGTACCAGCAGTCGGTGGTGCCGCAGCTGGGCGCGCAGGTCAACGTGCTGATCTTCATCGTCATCATGATCGGCGGGCTGGGATCGACGGTGGGCTGCCTGATCGGTGCGCTGCTGGTCGGCCTGATGGCCAACTACACGGGCTTTCTGATGCCCAAGGCCGCGCTCTTCTCGAACATCGCGCTCATGGTCGCCATCCTGCTGTGGCGCCCGCAAGGCGTCTACCCCGTCGCCAACCGCTAGGACCCGCCTCATGTCCCTACGTCTGCTTTCCGGCGATCCTCCGCGCAGCATGGTGCTGGGCGCGCTGCTGATCGCGGTGGCGCTGCTGCTGCTTGCCGCGCCGTTCCTGTTCCCCGGACCGAAGTCGCTCGCGGTCGCGGCCAAGATCCTGGTGTTCATCGTGCTGGTGGCCAGCTACGACCTGCTGCTGGGCTATACCGGCATCGTCAGCTTCGCGCACACCATGTTCTTCGGCATCGGCGCCTATGGCGTGGCCATCGCCAGCGTGCGGCTGGAACCGGGCTGGACCGCGGTGCTGGCCGGCGCCGCCGGCGGCCTGGCGGTGTCGCTGGCCTTTGCGTTGCTGATCGGGCTGGCCAGCCTGCGCGTGCGCGCCATCTTCTACGCCATGATCACGCTGGCCGTGGCCGCCGCCTTCCAGACACTGGTATCGCAGCTGTCGGATCTGACGGGCGGCGAGGACGGGCTGAACTTCAAGGTGCCGCAGATGCTGCGCCCCGCTTTCCGCCCCTTGTCCGAACCGCTGTTCGGCGTGACGGTGGACGGACGCATCATCACCTACTACCTGATCGCCGCGGTCGCCGTCGTGCTGTTCCTGCTGCTGCTGCGCATCGTCAATTCGCCGTTCGGCCGCGTGCTGCAGGCCATCCGCGAAAATCCGTTCCGCGCCGAGGCCATCGGCTACCGCACGGTGCTGTACCGCAGCCTGTCCAACCTGCTGGCGGCCGCCTTCGCCACACTGGCCGGCGCGCTCTACGCGCTCTGGCTGCGCTACAACGGGCCGGACACCTCGCTGTCGTTCGAGATCATGCTGAACATCCTGCTGATGCTGGTGATCGGCGGCATGGGCACCATGTACGGCGCGGTGATCGGCGCGAGCCTGTTCGTGTTCGCGCAAAGCTATCTGCAGGACGGCCTGCACCTGATCCACGAAACCGTGGCGGGCGTGGCGCCGCTGGCGCTGCTGTTCGAGCCTGACCGCTGGCTGCTGTGGCTGGGCATCCTGTTCGTGGTGTCGGTGTATTACTTTCCGACGGGGATCGCGGGACGGCTCAGGGAACTGGCGAAACGGCGATAAGCCGGCGCGCTTGCCGCGCCGGCGCCTCGGTGGCCACGGTTCCCGGGCTCAGGCAAAAGCTGCTGCTGCCTGCTTTCGCCTAGCCATCCACGGCCTCGCGCCGCGCGCTATTTCACGCGGCTGCGCACATCCTCCACGCTGCGCTTTACGTCATCCACGCGCCGTTGCAGATCGTCGATCTTGCGGCTGCTGGAATCCGCGTTGCTGTTCAACTGCGACACGCTGCGCGACAGTTTCTCCAGCTCGTTCTTTTGGCTGTCCGCATTGCGGCTCAGCTTGTCCAGGTCGTTGCGCTGGCCGTCGCTGCTGCGGCCGCCGTCGCCCTGCTTGCGCTCCAGCGCCGACAGTTTCTGTGTCTGTTCTTCCAGCTTGCGGCTCAGCTCCTCGTTCTTGCGCCGCAATTCCGTCAACGCATCGGCCTGCTCGCTGATCTGGCGGGTCAACTTGCTGACCTCCATGCCGGCACGCACTTGACCGTCGCTACCGATGACGACCACGCTCTCGCTGAAGGGGCGCTGCACGGTGACGTCCTTCAATTGCACGCTATTGAGATCAGCCTGCGCTGCCGGCGCCATCAAGACCAGCACCATCGGAACAACGCCGCAAGCGGCCACGAACTTACCCACAGATCCACGCATGTTTCACGCTCCTGCCGACTGAAGTCCGGGCACGCGGAATGCGTGCCCGCGAGAGTTGTAACAGGCGGGATCGAGGCCGGGAATACCCTGGTTCCGGACAGTTGCTACGCTGGGTTTCAGAGTTTGGGTATGCGCCGAAGGCGGCCCCTCAACGCGACGGCGTGCTCAAGGTATTGGCGTTGCGCAGCATGCCATCCACCTTGCGCTGCATGGCATCGACCTGACGTCGCGCATCCATCGTGCCGTCCAGGCGCGAGCCGGCCGGCGCGGGGGCCAGCTTCGGCATGGAAGGCGGCGGCTGATCGGCCGAACTCCGGCTCAGCGGAATCGTGCCTGCCGGCGCTGCGCGCGGACCCGGCGTCTGATTGAACAAGCGTTCCAATGCCTGCAAGCGCATGCGTTGTTCGTCGACGGCGCGCTCCTGTCCGGCGAGCGCCAGCTCGTCCTCGTCTTGCGTGCCAAAAATGGCGGCATGGTCACGTGAGTCTGCGGGAAACTGCACACGCGGGTCGGGGCCGGCCGTCAGGGCATTGTTGCCCCGCTTGTCGATGGGCATCGGCACATCGCCAGGCGATGCGACGGACCTGTCCACGCCAATTTGAGCACCAGGATTTGCGACGCCGGCCTTGGCAGCAGGTCCGGCCAGCCCCTGTTCCGCCACCGGCATCGCTGGCGTGGGTGCCGCGCCCACGGGCTCCGCGGGCAGCGACTGCGCCGCGGATATCGTCCAGGCTGCCGTGCATGCAAACACGCTCATGCCGCACGCCGCGCGTGTGATCCGCTTGAAGCCTGAAAAACGGCGGCCCATGTCTTTGCCCTGCTCCACATTGCCTGATTGCGCGCGTCGCAACGGACGCGCCGGACGAAAAAAAACGGCAAGGGTTTGATCCCTTGCCGTTTTATATCAGAACGGCATGCCGTCCCGATGCACTGCTACTTAGATGATACGCGCGGCTTCAACCAGACGCACCACACGCCACGACTTCGAGCGCGAGATGGGACGGCCTTCAGCGATTTCGACGGTATCGCCTTCGTTGTACTGGTTCGACTCATCGTGCGCCTTGTACTTCGCGGAGCGCATGATGATCTTGCCGAAGATGGGGTGCTTGACGCGGCGCTCAACGAGCACGACGACAGTCTTGTCCATCTTGTTGCTGACGACCTTGCCAACCAGCGTGCGCTGGCGCTTGGCCACTTGGGTGTTTTGAGTTTCGCTCATCTTTATTTCCCTGCCTTCTCGGTCAGCAAGGTACGCACGCGCGCGATGTCGCGGCGCACGTTACGCAGCTGGCTGGTGTTGGCAAGCTGCTGCGTGGCCTTCTGCATACGCAGACCGAATTGTGCCTTCAGCAGGCTTTCGAGCTCTTTGCCGAGCTCGGCGGCGTCTTTCGAACGGAGTTCGCTGGCTTTCATGTCTTAGTACTCCTTAAGCACCGATATGACGCGCGACGAACGTGGTCGAAATCGGCAGCTTGGCAGCGGCCAGGCGGAAAGCTTCACGCGCGAGCTCTTCGCTAACCCCTTCCATTTCGTAGAGCACCTTGCCGGGCTGAATTTCGGCGACCCAGTACTCCGGGTTGCCCTTACCGTTACCCATACGGACTTCGGCAGGCTTCTGCGAGATCGGCTTGTCCGGGAAAATCCGGATCCAGATGCGGCCGCCACGCTTGATGTGACGGTTGATGGCACGACGAGCGGCTTCGATCTGGCGGGCGGTCAGACGGCCACGGCCGGTGGCCTTCAGACCGAATTCGCCGAACGACACGTGGGTGCCGCGAGTCGCCAGACCGGTGTTGCGGCCCTTTTGCTCTTTGCGATACTTTCTGCGAGAGGGTTGCAGCATGGTTATTCTCCTTCAGGAGCCGGAGCCGCGTCCGCCTTGCGGGGACCACGGCCACGACCACCCGGACGACCGGTGCGAGCACCTTCCGGACGATCGCCACGCGGAGCGCGGCGCGGACGGCGTTCTTCTTCACGCGGGGCGGCGGTTTCCGGCGGCAGTTCGCCGTTGGCCAGCATGTCGCCCTTGTAGACCCAGACCTTGATGCCGATCACACCGTAGGTGGTGTGGGCTTCGGAGGTGCCGTAGTCGATGTTCGCCTTCAGCGTGTGCAGCGGCACACGGCCTTCGCGATACCACTCGGTGCGAGCGATTTCGATGCCGTTCAGACGGCCCGACGACATGATCTTGATGCCCTGGGCACCCAGACGCATGGCGTTCTGCATCGCACGCTTCATGGCGCGACGGAACATGATGCGCTTTTCGAGCTGTTGCGAGATCGAATCGGCGATCAGTTGAGCATCGGTTTCCGGCTTGCGGATTTCTTCGATGTTCACGTGCACCGGCACGCCCATCAGGCGTTGCAGATCAGCCTTCAGGCTTTCGATGTCTTCGCCACGCTTGCCGATCACCACGCCCGGACGAGCCGAGTAGACGGTGATGCGGGCATTCTTGGCGGGACGCTCGATGATCACGCGACCAACGGAGGCGCTCTTGAGCTTCTTCTTCAGGTACTCGCGGACGCGAATGTCTTCGGCCAGCATGGCGCCGAAGGCCTTGTCGTCGGCGAACCAACGCGAGGACCAGTTACGGGTGACCGCGAGACGGAACCCAGTGGGGTGAATTTTCTGACCCATCGTGACTCCTTAAGCTCCGACCTTGACCGTGATGTGGCAGGTCTGCTTCTCGATACGGTTGCCGCGGCCCTTGGCGCGAGCGGAGAAGCGCTTCATCGACTGAGCCTTGTCCACGAAAATCGTGGTGACCTTCAGTTCGTCGATATCGGCGCCGTCGTTGTGCTCGGCGTTGGCGATGGCGGACTCGACAGCCTTCTTCAGGATGGCGGCGGCCTTCTTCGGCGAGAAGGTGAGGATTTCCAGCGCACGGCCGACCTTCTGGCCGCGGATCAGGTCCGCAACCAGGCGAGTCTTTTGTGCGGAGATGTGAACCCCACGGATAATGGCAGTAGTTTCCATCGCTTACCTCTTCGCCTTCTTGTCCGCGGCGTGACCCTTGAACGTACGGGTCAGCGCGAACTCGCCCAGCTTGTGACCGACCATGTTCTCGTTGATGTAAACGGGAACATGCTGCTTGCCGTTGTGCACAGCGATCGTCAGACCGATGAACTCGGGCAGGATCGTGGAACGGCGCGACCAGGTCTTGATCGGCTTCTTGTCTTTGCCCGCGACGGCCGTGTCCACCTTTTTGATCAGGTGAGCGTCGACAAACGGGCCTTTCTTGATCGAACGTGACATAGTGTTCGCCTCTTACTTGCGCTTGCGCCGTTGGACGATCATATTGTTCGTCCGCTTGTTGCGACGGGTCTTGAAACCCTTCGCCGGAGTGCCCCACGGGCTGACCGGCTCGCGTGCTTCACCGGTACGGCCTTCGCCGCCACCGTGCGGGTGATCGACCGGGTTCATGGCCACGCCACGAACCGTCGGACGGACACCGCGCCAACGCATTGCACCGGCCTTGCCGATCTGGCGCAGGCTGTGTTCTTCGTTACCGACTTCACCGATGGTGGCGCGGCACTCGATGTGCACGCGGCGCACTTCACCCGAGCGCAGACGAACCTGGGCGTACGTGCCTTCGCGGGCCAGCAGGACGGCGGAAGCGCCGGCCGAACGGACCATCTGAGCACCCTTGCCGGGGATCATTTCCACGCAGTGGATGGTGGTACCCACCGGGATGTTGCGGATCGGCAGCGTGTTGCCGGCGCGGATCGGGGCTTCGATGCCCGAGACCAGCGTGGCGCCCACTTCCAGGCCACGGGGAGCGATGATGTAACGACGCTCGCCGTCGGCGTAGCACAGCAGAGCGATGTGCGCCGTACGGTTCGGGTCATATTCCAGACGCTCGACCTTTGCCGGGATGCCATCCTTGTCGCGACGGAAGTCGACGACACGGTAGTGTTGCTTGTGACCACCGCCACGATGACGGACGGTGATGTGGCCGTTGTTGTTACGGCCCGAGCCACGGGTCTTCTTTTCGAGCAGCGGCGCGTAGGGCTCGCCCTTGTGCAGGTTCGGGCTGACAACCTTCACCATGCCACGGCGGCCAGCCGAAGTCGGCTTAACTTTTACGAGGGCCATTTACTTCACCTCCGCAAAGTCGATTTCCTGGCCGTCCTTGAGCGAGACGTAGGCCTTGCGCTCATTGCGACGGCGGCCGACGAAACGGCCAAAGCGCTTGACTTTGCCCTTACGGTTGAGGACCTGCACGGACTCGACCTGCACCTTGAAGAGCAGTTCGACGGCAGCCTTGATTTCCGGCTTGGTAGCGTCAGCCACGACACGGAAAGCGACTTGCTGATTCTTCTCAGCGACGAACGTGGCCTTTTCGGTCACGATCGGAGCCAGAATGACTTGCATCAAGCGTTCAGCGTTCATCCCAGCATCTCCTCGAGTTGAGCGATGGCCGGCTTGGTGATCAGCACTTTCTTGTAGTGGACCAGCGACAACGGATCGGCGTAACGGGGCTCGACCACGGCAACGTGCGGCAGGTTGCGGGTGGCGAGGTAAACATTTTCATCGACGTTGTCGGTGATGATCAGCACCGAATCCAGGCCCAGGCTCTTCAGCTTGGCGGCAGCCAGCTTGGTCTTGGGGGATTCGAGGTCGAACGATTCGACGACGGCGATGCGGTCTTCGCGGGCCAGCTGCGACAGGATCGAGCGGATACCGGCGCGGTACATCTTCTTGTTGACCTTCTGGCTGAAGTTTTCTTCAGGCGAGTTCGGGAAGATGCGACCACCACCACGCCACAGCGGCGACGAGGTCATACCGGCGCGAGCGCGGCCGGTACCCTTCTGGCGCCAGGGCTTCTTGGTGGAGTGCTTGACTTCGGAACGGTCCTTCTGGGCGCGGTTACCGGCACGGGCGTTGGCTTGGAAAGCCACGACGACCTGGTGAATCAGCGCTTCGTTGAAGTCACGACCGAAAATCGTGTCGGGCGCGCTGAACGTAGCGGCAGCCTGACCTTGTTCGTTCAGGAGCTTGAGATCCATTTACTTACGCTCCCTTCTTGGCCGGGGCCTTGATGGCCGGGCGCACGACGATATCGGAGCCAGCGTGGCCGGGGACGGCGCCCTTGACCAGCAGCAGGCCGCGCTCGGCGTCAACGCGAACGACGTCCAGGTTCTGGACGGTGCGGGTGACGTCGCCCAGGTGACCAGCCATGCGCTTACCCGGGAAAATACGGCCCGGATCTTGAGCTTGACCGATCGAGCCCGGCACGCGGTGCGAACGGGAGTTACCGTGCGACGCGCGTTGCGAACCGAAGTTGTGGCGCTTGATGGTACCGGCGAAACCCTTACCGATGGTGGTGCCCGTCACGTCGACCTGTTGGCCGGCTTCGAACACGGATTCCACGGCGATGACGGCGCCAGCCGCGAATTCAGCGGCGCGGGCGGGGTCGAGGCGGAACTCTTTCAGGATGCTGCCGGCTTCAGTGCCGGCCTTGGCGTAGTGGCCCGTTTGCGGCTGAGCCACACGCGAGGCACGACGGGTGCCATAAGCCACCTGGATCGCGGCGTAGCCGTCGGTTTCCAGCGACTTAACCTGGGTCACACGGTTGTTCGACACGTCCAGCACGGTCACCGGGATGGATTCACCTTCCTCGGTAAAAATGCGGGTCATGCCGACCTTGCGACCCACCAGACCCAGCCGGTGAGCGGCGGGCGTGGGTGTCGAATTCGACATCGTTTTCTCCATTCCCGACTGCGATTGGTCGGGGCTAATCGGGCAAAAGGTAACGGCCTTTGCCCTACGACTATGTGCAACCTGATCCGGGCTTTCCGGGCGTTTCCCTTGCGAGTTTCCTTACGGATTCCAGCAAAAGACCGGCAACGCAAAGCGTCAGACCATAGTTAGACTTGCCACAAAATGGCAAGCTTCGCATATTAGCATGTTTTTTTCAGGCAGCACAAGCACTTAGCGCGTTTTCCGTGTCTGGCGCGCGACGCGGAGCGGACGGACCGACGCAGGGCATGCATGGCGGCGCTCCGAGGAATCGCCACCTTTCATCCTGATCAATTGCTGACCAGCGCCTTCCCGGCAAAGTAAGTGCCTGCTAACAACCGTGCCCTGCCCCCGGTCGCCGCGACGGCGTCCAGACCGGCGCCCAAAACAAAATGGCCGCAGTCCCGAAGGATTGCGGCCATTTTTCACAGGTCGGCGGGCGAAGGTCGCCAACCTGCCACGCCTACTTACTGCAGCGCGATTTCGACGTCGACGCCAGCCGGCAGGTCCAGACGCATCAGGGCGTCAACGGTCTTGTCGGTGGGATCAACAATGTCCATCAAGCGCTGGTGCGTGCGGATTTCGAACTGGTCGCGCGACGTCTTGTTGACGTGCGGCGAACGCAGCACGTCATAGCGACGGATGCGCGTGGGCAGCGGCACCGGACCACGGACGACGGCGCCCGTGCGCTTGGCGGTATCAACGATTTCGGCGGCCGATTGATCGATCAGCTTGTAATCGAAGGCTTTCAAGCGGATGCGGATCTTTTGGTTTTTCATGGCGTTTCCTAAAGAACGAGTTGCGAGGGCGCGGTGCGCCCCCGCTGGGTAGGTGCTGCTTGCGATCCGATTACTTCAGGATCTTGGCGACGACGCCGGCGCCGACGGTACGACCGCCTTCACGGATGGCGAAGCGCAGGCCTTCTTCCATGGCGATGGGGGCCAGCAGCTTGACGGTCATCGTCACGTTGTCGCCCGGCAGAACCATTTCCTTGTCGGCCGGCAGGTCGATCGTGCCCGTCACGTCCGTCGTGCGGAAGTAGAACTGGGGACGATAGCCGTTGAAGAACGGGGTGTGGCGGCCGCCTTCTTCCTTGGACAGGATGTACACCTCGGACGTGAAGTCCGTGTGCGGGGTGATCGAGCCCGGCTTGGCCAGAACCTGGCCGCGCTGGACGTCTTCACGCTTGGTGCCGCGCAGCAGGATGCCCACGTTGTCGCCGGCTTGACCTTGGTCCAGCAGCTTGCGGAACATTTCCACGCCCGTGCAGGTCGTCTTGACCGTCGGGGTGATACCGACGATTTCGATTTCCTCGCCGACCTTGATGATGCCGCGTTCGATACGGCCGGTCACCACGGTGCCGCGACCCGAGATCGAGAACACGTCTTCCACCGGCATCAGGAACGCGCCGTCAACGGCACGCTCGGGCGTCGGGATATAGGTGTCCAGGGCTTGGGCCAGGGCCAGGATGGCCTGCTCGCCCAGCTCGCCCTTGTCGCCTTCCAGCGCCAGCTTGGCCGAACCCTTGACGATCGGGGTGTCGTCGCCCGGGAAGTCGTACTTGGACAGCAGTTCGCGAACTTCCATTTCCACCAGCTCGAGCAGCTCGGCGTCGTCGACCATGTCAGCCTTGTTCAGGAAGACGATGATGTACGGCACACCGACCTGGCGCGACAGCAGGATGTGCTCGCGGGTCTGCGGCATCGGGCCGTCAGCGGCCGACACGACCAGGATCGCGCCGTCCATCTGGGCGGCGCCCGTGATCATGTTCTTGACGTAGTCGGCGTGGCCCGGGCAGTCAACGTGCGCGTAGTGACGCGATTCCGTTTCGTACTCGACGTGCGCGGTGTTGATGGTGATGCCGCGTGCCTTTTCTTCAGGAGCTGCATCGATCTGGTCGTAGCCCTTGGCTTCGCCGCCGAACTTGGTCGACAGAACCGTCGTGATGGCCGCGGTCAGGGTGGTCTTGCCGTGGTCAACGTGGCCGATGGTGCCGACGTTCACGTGCGGCTTGGTACGTTCAAACTTGCCTTTTGCCATGATCTCTATCCTTTGACTTTCAAGGAAATTTCGATATTTGCCGCGCCGCCTTTTGGGCGGACGCGGCGAGGGTTATTTACTTGGCCCGAGCGGCGATGACTTCGTCAGCGACGTTCTTGGGGGCCTCGGAGTAATGCTTGAATTCCATCGTGTACGTGGCACGACCTTGCGTCAGCGAACGCAGGTTCGTGGCGTAACCGAACATCTCGGCCAGCGGAACTTCGGCCTTGATGACCTTGCCGCCGCCAACCATGTCGTCCATGCCCTGAACCATGCCGCGACGCGAGGACAGATCGCCCATCACGGTACCGGCGTAGTCTTCAGGCGTTTCGACTTCAACGGCCATCATGGGCTCGAGCAGCACGGGGCTGGCCTTGCGCATGCCTTCCTTGAAGCCCATCGAGCCGGCCATCTTGAACGCGTTTTCGTTCGAGTCCACGTCGTGGTACGAACCGAAGAACAGCGTGACCTTGACGTCCACGACCGGATAACCGGCCAGGATGCCCGACGGCAGGGTTTCCTGGATGCCCTTGTCCACCGCGGGGATGAACTCGCGCGGCACCACGCCGCCCTTGATGGCGTCCACGAACTCGTAGCCACCGCCCGGGGGCAGCGGTTCGACCTTCAGGACCACGTGACCGTACTGGCCACGACCGCCCGACTGCTTGACGAACTTGCCTTCGACTTCGTCGCAGGTCTTGCGGATCGTTTCGCGGTAGGCCACCTGCGGCTTGCCGACGTTGGCTTCCACGCCGAATTCGCGCTTCATGCGATCGACGATGATCTCCAGGTGCAGCTCGCCCATGCCCGAAATGATGGTCTGGCCGGATTCTTCGTCGCTGCGCACGCGGAACGACGGATCTTCCTGCGCCAGGCGCGACAGCGCCAGGCCCATCTTTTCCTGGTCAGCCTTGGACTTGGGTTCCACGGCCTGCGAGATCACGGGCTCGGGGAATTCCATGCGTTCCAGCGTGACGTGCGAGTCGACGTCGCACAGCGTTTCGCCGGTCGTCACGTCCTTCAGGCCCACCACGGCGGCGATGTCGCCGGCCAGAACTTCCTTGATTTCCTCGCGGTTGTTCGCGTGCATCTGCAGGATGCGGCCGATACGTTCCTTCTTGCCCTTGATCGGGTTGTAGACCGTGTCGCCCGACTTCAGAACGCCCGAGTAAACGCGCACGAAGGTCAGCTGACCCACGAACGGGTCGGTCATCAGCTTGAACGCCAGGGCGGAGAACTTCTCGCCGTCGTCGGCTTGACGCTTGACTTCGTTGCCGTCGTCATCGGTGCCTTCGACCGGGGGGATGTCCACGGGCGACGGCAGGTAGTCGATGACGGCGTCGAGCATGCGCTGCACGCCCTTGTTTTTGAAGGCGGTGCCGCACAGCATCGGCTGGATTTCGCCGGCGATGGTGCGTTGACGGATGGCCGTGTTGATCTCGGCTTCGTCCAGCGCGCCGGTCTCGAGGTACTTGTTCATCAGTTCCTCGGACGACTCGGCGGCGGCCTCGACCAGCTTCTCGCGCCATTCTTCGGCAGCGCCTTGCAGCTCGGCCGGAATGTCTTCGTAGTCGAACTTGATGCCTTGGCTGGCTTCGTCCCAGATGATGGCCTTCATCTTGACCAGGTCGATGACGCCCTTGAACGAGTCTTCGGCGCCGATCGGGATCACGATGGGCACGGGATTGGCGCGCAGGCGGTTCTTCAGCTGGTCATAGACCTTGAAGAAGTTGGCGCCGGTGCGGTCCATCTTGTTGACGAAGGCCAGACGCGGCACGCCGTACTTGTTGGCTTGGCGCCACACGGTTTCGGACTGAGGCTGAACACCGCCCACCGCGCAGTAGACCATGCAGGCACCGTCCAGGACGCGCATGGAACGTTCCACCTCGATGGTGAAGTCCACGTGTCCCGGGGTGTCGATGATGTTGATGCGGTGTTCGGGGTAGTTCTTGGCCATGCCACGCCAAAACGCCGTCGTAGCAGCCGACGTAATGGTGATGCCACGCTCTTGCTCTTGCTCCATCCAGTCCATGGTGGCTGCGCCATCATGCACTTCGCCAATCTTGTGATTGACGCCGGTGTAGAACAGGATGCGTTCGGTCGTGGTGGTTTTCCCTGCATCGATGTGCGCAGAGATGCCAATGTTGCGATAGCGCTCGATCGGGGTTTTGCGGGCCATGGTGGGTAGTCCTTAAATTACCAGCGGAAATGGCTGAAAGCCTTGTTGGCTTCGGCCATCTTGTGCGTGTCTTCGCGCTTCTTCATCGCGGCGCCACGACCTTCGGACGCATCGATCAGTTCGCCAGCCAGACGCAGATCCATCGACTTCTCGCCACGCTTCTTGGCGGCTTCACGGAGCCAACGCATAGCCAGGGCCAGGCGGCGCACGGGGCGCACTTCAACCGGCACTTGGTAGTTGGCACCGCCAACGCGGCGGCTCTTCACTTCGACGATCGGCTTGATGTTGTTGATCGCCGTGCTGAACACCTCGATCGGCTCCTTGCCGGTCTTGGTGGCGACTTGCTCGAGGGCACCGTAAACGATGCGCTCGGCGACGGCCTTCTTGCCGTCCAGCATGACGACGTTCATGAACTTGGCGAGCTCGACGCTGCCGAACTTGGGATCGGGCAGAATCTCGCGCTTGGGTACTTCGCGACGACGGGGCATTGTTGCTTCCTTGTGTCTGTTCAGTTGAACCGTGTTTCATTACACGGCCATGGCCGCCCATTACAGTGACGGCCCCTTACGTGCTGCACACTATTCCAGCTTCCACTGGCGCAGCTGCACACTTTCCGGTCTGCGGAACATCCGCGGCCGGGGTACTGCGATACAGCGATTAAGCCTTCTTCGGACGCTTGGCGCCGTACTTCGAGCGGGCTTGCTTACGGTCCTTGACGCCTTGCAGGTCGAGGGAACCGCGCACGATGTGATAACGCACACCGGGCAAGTCCTTCACACGACCGCCACGCACCAGAACGACCGAGTGCTCTTGCAGGTTGTGGCCTTCACCGCCGATGTACGAAATGACTTCGTAACCGTTGGTCAGACGCACCTTGGCGACCTTACGCAGAGCGGAGTTCGGCTTCTTGGGGGTGGTGGTGTACACGCGGGTGCACACGCCGCGGCGTTGCGGGCAGTTTTCGAGCGCGGGGCTCTTGCTCTTGATGATGCTGACTTCGCGCGGCTTGCGCACGAGTTGGCTGATGGTAGGCATGACCTTTGAAATCCCTTTTACGTACCACTGGTAAGTACTTACGTACTCGTCTCTTCGAGCGATATGCTCTCGGAGAAGGCGGCTCGCGCAAGACCGCCTCTAACGTCAGATACGTAAAAGAGCGGGCCTGCCAGCAAACCATGGAACGCGCAGTACCGGAAACTGCGGAAAGCGAGGCGGCCACGGCATGTATCACATGAGCATGCATCGCATGCCTGTACACACACCTGGCTGCGGGGCGGGACGGCTCGTGACGCACCTCCTGACCCTGCGGTGACCTGCAAGAAGCAAGCCATGCCTGTCCTTTCCACCTTTTTCCGCGCCCGAAAACCATACGGGCTCTGCGCGCAAATAAAGCAGTAAGCCCTTTAGCATAACTTGGAAAGCGCTGCACTGTCAAAGAACTTTATATGCGCAGCGCAGCGGCGTGTTGGCGGCAGAAGACAGCCGATTCGGCGTAGCTGATCGGAAATGGGGCCGCATTACGCGCAAGAAGCGCGCCCGTGACAGGCTCAAGGAGCACGGCTGCGGCCTGACCGCAGGGCGGAGAATCCAAGGCTAACCGGCAATCCGGCGGAACGGCATGAACGCGCAGCGCCCAGGGGCGTGCGGCCATTGCCGGCACGGCACGGCACGGCTCGGTGCGACGCACGCTGCCGAAGGACCCTATTGGTCGGCGAACAGGTAGCCGCTGCCGTACACGGTACGGATGGGCAGCATCACGCCGGCCAGCTCGGCCTTGCGCCGCAGGCGGCTGACGATCACGTCGATGCTGCGCGAGCCGCTGGAGCGGGCGCCGCCGCCTTCGACACGCAGCTCATCGCCCAATTCATTGCGGCCGACCGCCCTCCCCGCCACTTCCAGCAGCGAGCGGACGATCAGGCGTTCGTTGGCCGACAGCGAGATGGCGGTGCCCGACGGCGCGACCAGCGTCCAGCCCTGGTCGCGCAGTTCCCACTGCCCGCTGGCGGCGCCGTCCGCGCCTGCGGCCGGCTGTCCCACGGGCAGACGGCGCGCCAGCGCCAGCAGCATGCAGGCCAGTTCGCGCGGATCCTGCGCGCCGGGCAGGCAGGCGTCGGCGCCGCTTTGCAGGCAACGCAAGCGGTCATCCAGCGAAAGCGCCTTGCCGGTCACGATGATGCCCAGCGCCGAAGAGCCATGCAGCCGGGCGATCAGGGCGTAGCCAATTTCGCCCAGGGCATCCACATCGAGTACGACGGCGTCGTGGACGCCGCTATTCAACAAGCCGAACAGTTCGAGAGAAGTCGAACAGCCGCGGGCCGAAATGCCAGCCTGCAGCAGCGCCGAAACGGCAGCAGTGCGAGCCTGCTCGTCCGGCGACATCATAAGTATGCGCAGTTGATTCATTTTCCATCCCACCCCAACCCCAAGTCCCGCATCGCCGCCGGCTTGTCATGCCTGGCGGCGGGCGACGCAGTTGAGACAGTGTGGCGGCTTGTTGCGCAACAACTCCAGTCAAGATTCGTCAAGTTTGCAAAGTTTGACGGTTGTTGGCATGACTTCGTCAGGGATCCGCCGCCCGAGTTATCATTCGTTTACACAAATTTCCCCACTCCGCAACAGGAAGCCGCTACGCGTACGTGCGCAGCCCCCTCCGCGAGACACAACGCCGCCTATGAAAATCGCGTCGCTGGAAGACGACCTGGACCAAGCACGCCGTATCCAGCAGGTTCTGACGGCTGCTGGCTATACATGCAGCAGCTATCAGCAGAGCCGCGACCTGCTCTCGGCCATGCGCAACGAGAGCTTCGATCTGGTACTGCTGGACTGGCACCTGCCCGATATCGACGGCGACGACGTGGTGCGCTGGCTGCGCGCCAATATCGGCCCGCGCATCCCGGTCATTTTCCTGACCAACCGCTCCAGCGAGGACGACCTGGTCGAAGGGCTGCGCGCCGGCGCCGATGACTACATCGTCAAGCCATTGCGCCCCCTGGAATTGCTGGCCAGGGTGGCCGCCCTGCTGCGCCGCAGCCAGATCGCCGAACCCGCGGACGAATCGTTCGACGTGGCGAACTACCGCGTCGAGCCCTCCGCCCGCACCATCGCGCTGAACGGCAAGGCTGTCACGCTGGCGCCCAAGGAATTCGAGCTCGCGCTGCTGTTCTTTCGCAATCTGGGCCGGCTCATGTCGCGCGACGTGCTGGCCGAATGCGTGTGGAACAGGGAAATTCCGGCCACCTCGCGCACGCTGGACACGCACCTGTCCAACATCCGGCAAAAGCTGCAGCTGCGGCCGGAACACGGCGTGCGCCTGACCTCGTCCTATGCGCTGGGTTACCGCCTGGAGCTGACCAGCGCCCAGGACGACGGCCAGCCCGCGCCGTGAACGCCCCAGCCCATGCCACATCCGGAGAATCGCCCGCCATGCGCCGCCACCGCGCCCTTGCTTCGCTTGTCCTGTTTTCCAGCCTGTTGCTGGGTGCCGTCGCGCATGGCCAGCCCGCGGGTTCGCTGGGAGAGGACTTCATCTACCGCGTGCGCGCCGGCGATACGCTGATCAACATCGCCAACACGTACACGCGCAATTCCGCCAACTGGAATCCGCTGCAGTCGCTGAACAAGATCGTCGCGCCCGAACAGCTGCCGATCGGCCTGGAATTGCACATCCCGCTGTCCATGATTCCGGTCCGGCCTGCAGAAGCGCGCGTCGTGCACGTCAGCGGCCAGGCCTCCGCCGCCGGCAAGACGCTTGCGCCGGGCGCCAGCCTGCCCGAAGGCAGCACCGTCGTCACCGCGCCCAATGGCTTCGTGACGCTGGAACTGGCCGACGGCTCCAAGCTCACGCTGCCCGCGGACGGCTCGGTGGAACTGTCTCGCATGCGGCAATTCGAAGGCACCGGCCTGACCGACTCGGTGGTGCGCGTGCAGCGCGGCAGCGTGGAATCCTCGGTGGCCCCGGAGGGCCAGGGCGTGGGTCGTTTCGAAATCCGCACGCCGGTCGCCGTCACGGGCGTGCGTGGCACGCGCTTCCGCGTGCAAAGCGGCAGCGGCGGCGTGCATAGCGAAGTCCTGGAAGGCAGCGTGCGCCTGCAGCCGCACGCCCCCGGCGCCACGCCGGCCAAGCCCGTGGCCGTGGCCCGCGGCTTCGGCGCGGCGGTCGGCGCAGACGGCACGGTTGCCGGTTTGCGCCAACTGCTGCCGGCTCCGCAGCTGGCCGCGCCGACGCGCGCCGGCGGTCAATGGACCAGCGCGTTCGAGCCGGTGCCCGGCGCCAAGAGCTATCTGGTGCGCGTATCGCGCGACGCCGATGGCGCGCAGCCCGTGTCTTCCGCGCTTTTCGCCAGCAACGACATCCGTTTTCGCGCCCCCGGCGCGGGCACCTACTATGTCTCGGTGCGCGCGGTCGACGACCTGGGCCTGCACGGACAGGATGCCGTCGCCACCTTCGAAGGCATGAGCCAGTTGTCCACCGCGTTCGGCCTGGGCGTGGCCACCGGCACGGGCGGCTTCGTGACGCTGACTGATTACTGAGTTTCCCCGCGCCATGGCCGACGCCGCCCACCCGCAGGACCGCAGCTCGCGCTCAGGACTGTGGCTGGCGGCGGCGCTGATCGCGCTGGCGGCTCTGCTGGGCGCGCTGAACGGGCTGGGCCGCGTCGACCAGATCCTGTATGACCGCGCGGTCGTCATGACGCCGCGCCCGGCATCGCCAGACATCCTGATCGTCGCGATCGATGACGCCACCATCGACGCACTGGGCCGCTGGCCCTGGCGCCGCGCCATCCATGCCGCCCTGCTCGACCGCCTGCAGGGTGCGCGGGCGGTGGGCCTGGACGTGATCTTCGCGGAACCCGACACGATCAACCCGAACGACGACGCGATTCTCGCCGACAGCCTGCGCCGCAACGGCCGCGCGGTGCTGCCCGTGGTGCTGGACCGACTCGACCACCCGGGCAGCATGAGCCTGCCCATCCCGGCGCTGGCCCAGGCCGCGGCGGGGCTGGGCTTCATCAACGCGCGCATCGACGCCGACGGCGTGGTGCGCGAAAGCGTGCTGCGCGTGCACTACGACGGCGACTGGTGGCGCCATCTGGCCCTGACGCTGCTGCGCATCGGCGGCGAATCCGACGTCGCCGGCCGCCTGCTCAAGCGCGCGCAACCGGACGGCGGCATCCTGATCCCCTATTCCGGTCCGCCGGCCCATACCCGCACCGTGTCCTATCTGTCCGTGCTGCGCGGCGACCTGCCGGCGGACGCGCTACGCGGCAAGTATGTGCTGGTCGGCGCCTGGGCCACCGGCCTGAGCGACACCTATCCGACGCCGGTGTCCCATGACACGAGCGGCATGTCGGGCGTTGAAATCGTGGCCAATGTGCTGCAGGCGGCGCGCGACGATATCGCCTACCAGGCGCCGCCGCCCTGGTTGAACGCGCTGTTCTCCGCGCTGCCGGCGCTGCTGGCCTGCCTGGCCTTGTGGCGGCTTTCGCCCAAGCGCGCCCTGCTGGTGTGCCTCGCGCTGCTGGCCGCCGTGCTGGCGGCATCGCTGCTGCTGTTGTCGCAGGCCAATCTGTGGTTCGCCCCCAGCGCGGCGCTGCTGGGCGTCGCGCTCAGCTATCCGATGTGGAGCTGGCGCAGCCAGGAGGCCGCGCTGCGCTACATGGACTACGAGCTGCGCCGTCTGCAGCGCGAGTACCCGCCGGTGCTGAACGAAGCCCGCGCGCAGTCTTTCGGCCACAGCGCCTCGCTCGAGCATCGCGTCGGCGAACTGAGCCGCGCCCTGGCCCGCGTGCGCAACCTGCGGCGCTTCCTGGCGGACGGCCTGGACGGCATGCCGGACGCAACCCTGGTGTTCGACGAACAAGGCCGCATGCAATTCCGCAATCAGGCCGCGGTGATGTATTTCCAGCGGCTGGGCATGCGCCCGCCGCGCGTCGGCCATCCCGCCACGCATCTGCTCGAACGCACGATTTCTGATGATGACGCGCGCCAGCGCCTGGCCGACGCGCTGAGCGGACAGGAACGCGAATCCTCGCCCTGGAGCGCCGACCTGGAAGTGCGCGATCGCGCGGGACGCGACCTGATCCTCAAGTGCGCGCCCATCCACACGGCGGAAGGCCAATTTGCCGGCACGGTGGCCACGCTCACCGACATCTCCAGCATCCGCCAGGCCGAGCGCCAGCGCGAGGAAACGCTGCGTTTCGTGTCGCACGACATGCGCGCGCCGCAAAGCTCGATCCTGGCGTTGATCGACATGCATCACGAAGCGGACGCGCGCGACAGCCAGGACGATACCCTGCGGCGTATCGCCATGCTGGCGCGCCGCACGCTGAACCTGGTGGACGATTTCGTGCACCTGACCCGTGCGGAATCGATGGCCATCCGTCCGGTCGAGCTGGACCTGGGCAGCCTGCTGCAGGATGGCGTGGACGAGTTCTGGGCTGCCGCCCAGAAAAAGAACATCGCGCTGGCGACGCAGCCTGACCTGCCCGTGGCCTATGCGCTGGGCGACCAGACGCTGCTGATGCGGGCGCTGTGCAACCTGATCGACAACGCGATCAAGTACAGCCCGGCCGATACCCGCATCGATTGCGGCATAGAGGAAGACGACGGCTATTGGCGCATCAGCGTGCGCGACCAGGGCCGGGGCATCGCCGCGCAGGACCTGGACAGCCTGTTCGAACCGTTTTCTCGCGTGGCCGCCGATACGCGCAAGGACGTGGGCGGCGCCGGCCTGGGCCTGGCCTTCGTGCGCACGGTGGCGCAACGCCACGGCGGCACCGCGGAGGTCAGCAGTGAACCGGGCCGGGGCTCGGTCTTCAGCCTGCGGCTGCCGATGGCGCCGGAGCACGACGGCCAATAGCCACGCGCCCCCGCGCTATTCGAAGACGTGTGAAATCACCGCGGGCTTGCCCGCCTTGATTTCCAGCGTGCCGCGGTATGGCGGCAGATCCGCATTGCGCAGCACCACCTGATATTTGCCGGGAATCAGGCGCAGCTCCTTCACCGGCGGACTGATGCCACGCGCGACGCCGTTGACCCAGACCTCGCCCCAGGGCCTGATGTCCAGCCGTACCGTCACGGGCGTCGCGATGGGCCGGGGCTTGGGTTCCTCCTGCGGCTGCGCCGGCACCGCCGGCTCGGCCTGGAAGGCGCTGTTGTCCAGGGAACGGGCCGCGCCGATCAGGGCCTCCGTTGAAGGCGGCGCGGCATCCGCGACGGCCGGCGGCTTGAACTCCGCGACGAGCACGGGCATCGTCTGCTGCGCAGGCTGCAGCCCGGGCGGCTCGGCGCGCGCCACTTGCGGCTCGGCTTGCGGCGCGGACGGCTGCGCCGGCGCCTCCGGTCGGACCATGGGCGGGTTCGGCGGCATCAGCTCAGAGCTGGTGATCAGCGCATTGGGCGCGCGGCCGGACTGGAACCAGCCAAAGGTGCCACCCACGATGACCAGCGCCAGCAACAGGCCGATCCATACCGGCTTGCCGCGCTTCGCAGCCGGCTGGCGCAGATGCGCGTCGCCAACCGGCGGCGAGGCCTGCTGCGAGGCGCCGGCCGCGCCCGGGGACGCGGGCACGGCATCTGCGTAGACCACCATGCCCAGCCTGCCCGCCAGATCCGCCAGCGACTGCGGCCGCTCGGCCGGCTGCATGGACAGGCCCTCGTCGATGACGCGCAGGAACTCCTGGCTGTACTTGGACAGGCCCAGCTGGGCCAAGGGTTCGTAGGGGTCGTCGACGCGCCGTTCCGGCGCGGGCGGCGGACGCAGGCCGGTGACCAGCGAGTGCATCACCGCGCACAGCCCATACACGTCGGTCCAGGGCCCGCGCGGCCACTGAGCCGTGTCGGCATACAGTTCGATCGGCGCGAATCCGGGCGCGGGCGGCAGGGAGTTGCGGCGCGAGCGGGCCACCACCAGCTCAGGCAAGAGGTGGGCGCGGGCACCCTCGTCCATGCCGACGGTGTCCAGCGAGATGTCGCCACAGATCTCGCCCTGCGCATGCAAGGACATCAGCGACGGCAACAGATCGGACAGCAGGCGCTTGATGCGCGCCTCCGGCACGCCTCCCGCCGCGGTCGCGGCGATGGCGCTCAGGGGACGCAACGCCAATGGCGCGGCGCCGGAAAAAGGGCCACGCGGCGTCAACAGGCCGGCGGATGATGACATGTTCAAGGCGGTGCTCGGGACGTGCGTACCCGGGAATGACGGTTATTAGCCCGAATATTATCGAATCTGCAACACAAGGACATTGCCGAAAATGTCCGACCGCATCAGGCTGTGGCACGATAGCGCCATCGCCAATCCTCACCAATTCTGCGCATGCCCATGAAAATCCGCTCCTTCGCCGCGCTGGCCGGCGCCGTCACCATGCTTGCCGGTTGCGCCGGCATGCAACGCGCGCTGCCCGAAACGCCCGCCACGCCCCAGGCGCTGGAACAATTGCAACAAGTACGCGACCAGTACGCCGCCGGCCACTACGGCGAAGTGGTGCGCCAGGTGGCGAAGTCGGACGAGCTGGCCGGCTCCACCCGGGCGGTGCGCGTCGAGGCCTACAAGCTCCAGGCTTTCAGCTATTGCGTCACGCGCTACACCCAGCTGTGCGTGGACAGCTTCGCCCGCATCCTGGCCCTGGATCCCTCGTTCGAGCTGGCGCCCAATGAAGCAGGCCACCCGGCCTGGGGACCGGCCTTCCAGCGCGCCCGGGAGCAGGCCGGACGCTAAGGCCCGCGCCCCGCGAATCCCGTCCGCGCAAAAGCCCGCGCGGAAAAACAGAAAGGCCGCCGATTCGCATCGGCGGCCTTTCTTGTTTCCGGCCTCCCCGCGCCGGACTGCGCGCGGGGAGTTGTCCGAAGGCTCCGCTTATTCGGCGGCGTCCTCGGCGCCCAGATCGGCGACAGGGGCGTCCGCATCGGAACCCACCGTGACCGGCGCGTCCTCGAACGGGTTGGCCAGCTGGCGAGCGGCTTCGCGTTCCGCGGCCTCCAGCGCTTCCTTGTCCCTGCGGGCATGGTGGTACGCCAGACCGGTACCGGCCGGGATCAGACGGCCGACGATGACGTTTTCCTTCAAGCCGCGCAGGTCGTCGCGCTTGCCCATGATGGCGGCCTCGGTCAGGACCCGGGTGGTTTCCTGGAACGAAGCGGCCGAGATGAACGAGTCGGTCGACAGCGAGGCCTTGGTGATGCCCAGCAGCACGTTGTCGTAAGAAGCCGGGCGCTTGCCCTCAGCCTCGACGCGGTCGTTCTCGTTCAGCAGCTCAGAGCGCTCGACCTGCTCGCCCGGGATGAACTCGGTATCGCCCGCATCGACGATGTTCACACGGCGCAGCATCTGACGAACAATCACTTCGATGTGCTTGTCGTTGATCTTCACGCCCTGCAGACGGTAAACGTCCTGCACTTCGTCGACGATGTAGGTCGCCAGCTTCTCGATGCCCTGCAGGCGCAGGATGTCGTGGGGATCGGCCGGGCCGTCCACGATCATTTCGCCCTTGTTCACCACCTGGCCGTCGTGCACCAGCACCTGCTTTTCCTTCGGAATCAGGAACTCGTGGCTGACGCCTTCCAGGTCGGTGATGACCAGGCGCTGCTTGCCCTTGGTGTCCTTGCCGAACGAGACCGTGCCGGTGACGTCGGCCAGCATGCCGGCGTCCTTCGGCGAACGGGCTTCGAACAGCTCGGCCACGCGCGGCAGACCCCCGGTAATGTCGCGGGTCTTCTGCGATTCCTGCGGAATACGCGCCAGCACTTCACCAACCGCCACTTGCTGCGTGTCACGCACGGTGATCAGCGCGCCCACCGGGAACGAGATGTTCACCGAGTGATCGGTGCCGGCGATCTTGACGTCGTCGCCGTTCTCGTTGACCAGCTTGATCTGCGGACGCATGACGATCTTGCCGCCGCGCGTCTTGGGCGTGATGACGACCAGCGTCGACAGGCCGGTGACTTCGTCCACCTGCTTGGCGACGGTAACGCCTTCCTCGATGTTCTCGAAGCGCACCGCGCCGCCGTATTCCGACACGATCGGACGGGTCAGCGGGTCCCAGGTCGCCAGACGGGCGCCGGCCTTGACGGCTTCGCCGTCGCCCACCAGCACGGTCGCGCCGTACGGGATCTTGTGGCGTTCGCGTTCGCGGCCGTTGTCGTCGAAGATCGCCAGTTCGCCCGAGCGCGAGATCGCCACGCGTTCGCCCTTGGCGTTGGTGACGTAGCGCATCGTGCTGGCAAAGCCGACGGTACCGGCAGACTTGGTTTCCACCGCGCTGGCCAGGGCCGAACGCGACGCCGCGCCGCCGATGTGGAACGTACGCATCGTCAGCTGCGTGCCCGGTTCACCGATGGACTGGGCGGCGATGACGCCAACCGCTTCGCCCTGGTTGACCGGCGAGCCGCGGCCGAGGTCGCGACCGTAGCAGTGCGCGCACAGGCCGTGACGCGTTTCGCAGGTCAGCGGCGTGCGGACCTTGACTTCGTCCACGCCCAGGCGGTCGATGGTGTCGACCATGTCTTCGTCCAGCAGGGTGCCGGCTTCGATGGCCGTTTCCTGCGTGTCCGGGTTGACAATGTCGATGGCGGCAACGCGGCCCAGGATGCGGTCGCGCAGCGGCTCGATCACTTCACCGCCTTCGACCAGCGCCTTCATGGCGTAGCCTTGCGAGGTGCCGCAATCGTCTTCGGTGATGACCAGGTCCTGCGTCACGTCGACCAGACGACGGGTCAGGTAGCCCGAGTTCGCGGTCTTCAGTGCCGTATCAGCCAGACCCTTACGCGCGCCGTGGGTCGAGATGAAGTACTGCAGCACGTTCAGGCCTTCACGGAAGTTCGCCGTGATGGGCGTCTCGATAATGGAGCCGTCCGGCTTGGCCATCAGGCCGCGCATGCCGGCCAGCTGGCGGATCTGGGCGGCCGAACCACGGGCGCCCGAGTCGGCCATCATGTAGATCGAGTTGAACGATTCCTGGCGCACTTCCTCGCCGTGACGGTTGGTCACGGGTTCGGTGGCCAGCTGTTCCATCATCGCCTTGCCGACCTTGTCGCCGGCCTTGCCCCAGATGTCCACCACGTTGTTGTAGCGTTCCTGGGACGTGACCAGACCCGACGAGTACTGCTTGTCGATTTCCTTCACTTCGCGGCTGGCTTCGGCCAGGATGCTTTCCTTGGCCGACGGGATCAGCATATCGCCCATGGCGATCGAGATGCCGCCGCGCGTGGCCAGGCGGAAGCCCGACTGCATCAGCTTGTCGGCGAAGATCACCGTGTCGCGCAGGCCGCAACGGCGGAACGACTGGTTGATCAGGCGCGAGATTTCCTTTTTCTTCAGCGCCTTGTTCAGCACCGTGAAGGGCAAGCCCTTCGGCAGGATCTCGGACAGCAGCGCGCGGCCGACCGTCGTCTCGTGACGGCGGATCACCGGCTGCCATTCGCCCGCTTCGTCGCGCTCGTGTTCCTTCAGGCGCACGGTGATGCGCGTCTGCAGTTCCACTTCGCCGTTGTCGTAGGCGCGCTGCACTTCAGCGACGTCGGTGAAGAAGATGCCTTCGCCCTTGCCGTTGATGCGCTCGCGGGTCGTGTAGTACAGACCCAGCACGATGTCCTGGGACGGCACGATCGACGGTTCGCCGTTGGCGGGGAACAGCACGTTGTTCGAGGCCAGCATCAGCGTGCGCGCTTCGAGCTGGGCTTCCAGCGACAGCGGCACGTGCACGGCCATCTGGTCACCGTCGAAGTCGGCGTTGAACGCCGCGCAGACCAGCGGGTGCAGCTGGATGGCCTTGCCTTCGATCAGGACCGGTTCGAACGCCTGGATGCCCAAACGGTGCAGCGTGGGCGCACGGTTCAGCATGACCGGGTGTTCGCGGATGACTTCTTCCAGGATGTCCCAGACCACCGGCTCCTGGCTTTCCACCAGCTTCTTGGCGGCCTTGATGGTCGTGGCCAGGCCCATCATCTCCAGGCGATTGAAGATGAACGGCTTGAACAGTTCCAGGGCCATCAGCTTGGGCAGGCCGCACTGATGCAGCTTGAGCTGCGGACCCACCACGATGACCGAACGGCCCGAGTAGTCGACGCGCTTGCCCAGCAGGTTCTGACGGAAACGACCGCTCTTGCCCTTGATCATGTCGGCCAGGGACTTGAGCTGGCGCTTGTTGGCGCCCGTCATGGCCTTGCCACGGCGGCCGTTGTCCAGCAGCGAGTCGACGGCTTCCTGCAGCATGCGCTTTTCGTTGCGCAGGATGATTTCAGGGGCCTTCAGCTCCAGCAGGCGCTTCAGACGGTTGTTGCGGTTGATGACGCGGCGGTACAGGTCGTTCAGGTCGGAGGTCGCGAAGCGGCCGCCGTCCAGCGGCACCAGCGGACGCAGGTCCGGCGGCAGCACGGGCAGCACTTCCATGACCATCCACTCGGCCTTGATGCCGGACTTCTGGAAGCCTTCCAGCACCTTCAGGCGCTTGGAGATCTTCTTGATCTTGGCTTCCGAGCTGGTGGCCTTCAGTTCGCCGCGCAGCGTTTCCACTTCGCGGTCGATGTCGATGGTGCGCAGCAGTTCGCGCACGGCTTCGGCGCCCATCAGCGCGCGGAAGTCGTCACCGTATTCCTCGGTCTTGGCGAGGAAGTCGTCGTCGGACATGATCTGACCGCGCTTGAGCGGGGTCATGCCGGGTTCGATCACGCACCAGGCTTCGAAGTACAGCACGCGTTCGATGTCGCGCAGGGTCATGTCGAGCACCATGCCCAGACGCGAGGGCAGGCTCTTCAGGAACCAGATGTGCGCGACCGGGCTGGCCAGCTCGATGTGGCCCATGCGCTCGCGGCGCACCTTGGCGACGGTCACTTCAACGCCGCACTTCTCGCAGATCACGCCGCGGTGCTTCAGGCGCTTGTACTTGCCGCACAAGCACTCGTAGTCCTTGATCGGGCCGAAGATCTTCGAGCAGAACAGACCGTCGCGCTCGGGCTTGAAGGTGCGGTAGTTGATCGTCTCGGGCTTGCGGACTTCGCCGTAGGACCACGAACGGATCTTCTCCGGCGAGGCGATGCCGATCTTGATGGCATCGAATTGCTCGTCTTGCGAGACTTGCTTAAAGAGGTCGAGTAGCGCTTTCATTAGTTACGCTCCAAATCCATGTCCAGGGCCAACGAGCGGATTTCCTTGACCAGCACGTTGAACGATTCCGGCATGCCGGCATCGATGACGTGATCGCCCTTGACGATGTTTTCGTATACCTTGGTGCGGCCGGTGATGTCGTCGGACTTCACCGTCAGCATTTCCTGCAGGGTGTAGGACGCGCCGTACGCTTCCAGCGCCCACACTTCCATTTCCCCGAAACGCTGGCCGCCGAACTGCGCCTTGCCGCCCAGAGGCTGCTGCGTGACCAGCGAGTACGGACCCGTGGAACGCGCGTGCATCTTGTCGTCGACCAAGTGGTGCAGCTTCAGGTAGTGCATGTAGCCGACGGTCACCGGGCGCTCGAATTTCTCGCCGGTGCGGCCGTCGAACAGCCAGGCCTGCGTGCGCGACGGGGTCAGCTGCATGCGCTTGGCGACGTCGTCCGGATAGGCCAGCTCGAGCATCGTCGTGATTTCCTCTTCGGTCGCGCCGTCGAACACGGGCGTCGCGAACGGCACGCCGTTCTTGAGGTTCTGCGCCATTTCCATGACTTCGTCGTCGGTCAGCTCGTCGATGCGCGCGCCCGAACCGGTCGTGTTGTAGACCTTGTCCAGGTAGGCGCGGACGTTCTTGACCTGCGCGGTGCGCTCGTCGCGCAGCATGTCGGCGATGCGATGGCCCACGCCCTTGGCGGCCCAGCCCAAGTGCACTTCCAGCACCTGGCCCACGTTCATCCGCGAGGGCACGCCCAGCGGGTTCAGAACGATGTCGGCGGGGGTGCCGTCAGCCATGTGCGGCATGTCCTCGACCGGGGTGATGCGCGAGACCACGCCCTTGTTGCCGTGACGGCCGGCCATCTTGTCGCCAGGCTGCAGGCGGCGCTTCACGGCCAGGTAGACCTTGATCATCTTGAGCACGCCCGGCGGCAGCTCGTCGCCTTGCGTCAGCTTCTTGCGCTTTTCTTCGAAAGCCAGGTCGAACTGGTGGCGCTTCTGCTCCAGCGATTCCTTGGCCTGCTCCAGCACGACGGCGTGCGGCTCGTCGGCCAGGCGGATGTCGAACCACTGCCAGCGGTCCAGATCAGCCAGGTAGGCCTTGGTGATCGTGGCGCCCTTGGCCAGCTTGCGCGGGCCGCCGTTGACGGTCTTGCCGACCAGCAGCTTCTCGATACGGTCGAACTGGTCGTTCTCGACGATGCGCAGCTGGTCGTTCAGGTCCTGGCGGTAGCGGCGCAGTTCATCGTCGATGATGGACTGGGCGCGCTTGTCGCGCACGATGCCTTCGCGGGTGAACACCTGCACGTCGATGACGGTGCCGGTCATGCCCGAGGGCACGCGCAGCGAGGTGTCCTTAACGTCGGACGCCTTTTCACCGAAGATGGCGCGCAGCAGCTTTTCTTCCGGCGTCAGCTGGGTCTCGCCCTTGGGCGTGACCTTGCCGACCAGCACGTCGTCGGCGCTGACTTCGGCGCCGATGTAGCAGATGCCCGAATCGTCCAGGCGGTTCAGCTGGGTTTCGGCCAGGTTGCTGATGTCGCGCGTGATTTCTTCCGGTCCGAGCTTGGTGTCACGGGCGACGACCGTCAGTTCCTCGATGTGCACCGAGGTGTAGCGGTCATCGGCCACGACCTTTTCCGAGATCAGGATCGAGTCTTCGAAGTTGTAGCCGTTCCAGGGCATGAACGCGATCAGCATGTTCTGGCCCAGGGCGAGTTCGCCCAGGTCCGTCGACGCGCCGTCGGCCAGCACGTCACCCTTGGCGACGCGATCGCCGCGCTTGACGATGGGACGCTGGTTGATGTTCGTGTTCTGGTTGGAACGCGTGTACTTGATCAGGTTGTAGATGTCCACGCCGACTTCGCCGGCCACGTTTTCATCGTCGTTCACGCGGATAACCACGCGTTCGGCGTCGACATGGTCGACCAGACCGCCACGCAGCGCCTGCACGGTGGTGCCCGAGTCAACGGCCACGGTGCGCTCGATGCCCGTACCCACGACCGGCTTTTCCGGACGCAGGCAAGGCACGGCCTGACGTTGCATGTTGGCGCCCATCAGCGCGCGGTTCGCGTCGTCGTGCTCCAGGAACGGAATCAGCGAGGCCGCGACCGACACGATCTGCGACGGGGCCACGTCCATGTAGTGCACGTTGGCCGGCGCGGTCAGCATGGTTTCGCCCGCTTCGCGGCAGGCCACCAGGTCGTCGACGAAACGGCCGTCTTCGTCCAGCGCGGCGTTGGCCTGCGCGATGACGTAGTGGCTTTCCTCGATGGCCGACAGGTAGTCGATCTGGTCGCTGACCTTGCCGTCGATGATCTTGCGGTAAGGCGTTTCCAGGAAGCCGTACTCGTTCAGGCGAGCGTACAGCGCCATGGAGTTGATCAGGCCGATGTTCGGGCCTTCCGGCGTTTCGATCGGGCAGACGCGGCCGTAGTGGGTCGGGTGCACGTCGCGGACTTCGAAGCCGGCGCGCTCGCGGGTCAGACCGCCCGGGCCCAGTGCGGAAACGCGACGCTTGTGCGTGATTTCCGACAGCGGGTTGGTCTGGTCCATGAACTGCGACAGCTGGCTCGAACCGAAGAACTCCTTGATGGCGGCCGAAATCGGCTTGGAGTTGATCAGGTCGTGCGGCATCAGGTTTTCGGTCTCGGCCTGGCCCAGACGTTCCTTGACGGCGCGCTCGACGCGCACCAGGCCGGCGCGGAACTGGTTCTCGGCCAGTTCGCCCACGCAACGCACGCGGCGGTTGCCCAGGTGATCGATGTCATCGATCTGGCCACGGCCGTTACGCAGCTCGACCAGCACCTTGATGGTTTCAAGGATGTCTTCGTTGGTCAGCGTCATCGGACCGGTGATGTCCTCGCCACGGCCCAGACGGCTGTTGACCTTCATGCGGCCGACGCGCGACAGGTCGTACGTCTCTTCGCTGTAGAACAGGCGCTGGAACAGGGCCTCGACGGCTTCCTCGGTGGGCGGCTCGCCGGGGCGCATCATGCGGTAGATCGCCACGCGCGCGGCCATCTGGTCGGCGGTTTCGTCGGTGCGCAGGGTCTGCGAGATGTAGGGGCCGCGGTCCAGGTCGTTCGTGTAGAGCGTCTGGATGTCGTGCACGTTGGCGGCGCGCAGGGCGGCCAGCACGCTTTCCGTGATCTCGTCGTTGGCGTTGGCGATGACCTCGCCGGTGTCCGCGTCAACGATGTTCTTGGCCAGCACGCGGCCGTACAGGAACTCTTCAGGCACCGAGATGCGCTGGATGCCGCCGGCAGCCAGATCGCGCAGGTGCTTGGTGTTGATGCGCTTGTCCTTTTCGACGATGACCTTGCCGGAGCGGTCCGAGATGTCGAAACGGGCCATTTCGCCCTTCCAGCGCTCGGGCACGAATTCCATCATCGCGCCTTCGCTCTTCAGCTCGAAATTATCGAAGTCGAAGAAGTTGGCCAGGATGGTTTCCGGCGTCATGCCGATGGCCTTGCACAGGATCGTGACAGGCATCTTGCGGCGACGGTCGACGCGGAAGAACAGCACGTCCTTCGGGTCGAATTCGAAGTCCAGCCACGAACCGCGGTAAGGAATCACGCGGGCCGAGAACAGGAGCTTGCCGGAGCTGTGGGTCTTGCCGCGGTCGTGCTCGAAGAACACGCCGGGCGAGCGGTGCAGCTGCGACACGATGACGCGCTCGGTGCCGTTGATGACGAAGGAACCGGTGCCGGTCATGAGCGGAATCTCGCCCATGTAGACTTCCTGTTCCTTGACTTCCTTGACCGTGGGCTTGCTGACCTCGCGGTCGAGCAGCACCAGGCGCACCTTCGCGCGCAGGGGCGACGCATAGGTCAGGCCACGTTGCTGACATTCCTTGACATCGAACACCGGTTCGCCGAGCACATAGCTCACGAACTCCAAGCGCGCCATACCGTTGTGACTAACGATCGGGAAAATCGACGTGAACGCCGCCTGCAAACCGTCGGCTACGCGTTCGGACGGGGCGGTATCCGCCTGCAGGAAAGTTAGGTAGGATTGAAGCTGAGTCGCCAGCAGGAAAGGAACGTTTTGAACGTCTTCACGCTTGGCGAAGCTTTTGCGGATGCGCTTTTTTTCGGTGTACGAGTAAGGCATGAGCACTCCGACTCGAGGTTGCATGGGCCGTCAACCACGGCCCCAGGTGATACGACTCCAGGAAACCCCACTGCGAAGGGCCTGCCCCCAGTAGGGGTTTCCTGGAAACGCAAAAGCCCGGGGACTGCGAACTGCGCTGTCCCCGGGCAGATGACGCAAGGTCTTACTTGACTTCGACCTTGGCGCCAGCTTCTTCCAGCTTCTTCTTGGCGGCTTCGGCGTCAGCCTTGGCAACGCCTTCCTTGACGGGCTTCGGAGCGCCGTCGACCAGGTCCTTGGCTTCCTTCAGACCCAGGCCGGTCAGCTCGCGCACGGCCTTGATGACGCTCACCTTGTTGGCGCCGGCTTCAGCCAGCACAACGGTGAACTCGGTCTGCTCTTCAGCAGCGGCGGCGGCGCCACCAGCGGCCGGGGCGGCCACGGCCACAGCGGCGGCAGCAGCCGACACGCCGAACTTCTCTTCCATTTCCTTGATCAGCTCGGACAGTTCGAGCACGGTCATGCCAGCGATGGCGTCAAGGATTTCAGCTTTGTTAAGTGCCATTTTTCAGAACTCCAGATATTGGGTAATGCCAGGGTTTGGGTGTCGCTCGGTCGTTCAGCGAATTCCGGAAAGGACGGGCAATTAAGCCGCGGCCTTCTGGTCGCGCACGGCGGCGAGGCCACGGGCGAACTTGGTCGGAACTTCGTTGAGCGTACGCACGAATTGCGCGATGGGGGCTTGCATGGTGCCCAGCAGCTTCGACAGCAACTCTTCGCGCGAGGGCATGGTGGCCAGGGCCTTCACGCCTTCTTGGTTCAGCAAGTTGTTGGGCAGAGCGCCCGCCTTGATGACCAGCTTGTCGTTGCTTTTCGCGAAACCTGCGAGGACCTTGGCCGCCGTAACCGGGTCGGCGCTGATGCCATAGATCAGCGGACCGGTCAGTTGTTCGGACAACGGCTCGAAAGCCGTGCCGGCAACAGCACGACGGGCCAGCGAGTTCTTCAGAACACGCAGATACACGCCCGATTCACGCGCAGTTTTGCGCAGTACGGTGACAGAGGCGACGTCCAGACCACGGTACTCGGCGATAACGATCGATTGGGCCTTGGCGACTTCCGCCGAGACTTCCTCGATCACCACCGCTTTCTCTTGACGATTGAGACTCACGGTTTGAACACTCCATCAAAAGACGCTTGGGGCAGATGCCTTGCACGTCAACCGAATGCGGCGCCTGGTCGAGTTCTTCGAATAAAGAAATCTTCCTGGGGACGCCGTCTACGCTGGATCCGGACTAGGCAAGCTCCGGGATTAAGCGGGGAGGCGGGTTGGAGGGCCCTTGCGGACTATCCGGTTCACCACCCTGCTCCAGCGGTCTTTGACAGCAGCATCCGGAAGGATCCGGATGCGGCCCAAAGTACGTTACAGCCGTCGGCTTAGGCCGACAGCGAGGCGATTTCCACGCGCGCACCGCCGCCCATCGTGGACGAGACGGCCAGCTTGCGCAGGTAAATGCCCTTGGCAGCTGCGGGACGAGCCTTTTGCAGGGCGTCGACCAGAGCGGCCAGGTTGGTTTGCAGCTGATCCACGTTGAACGACGCGCGGCCGATCGTGGCGTGGATGATGCCGGCCTTGTCGGTGCGGTACTGCACCTGGCCAGCCTTGGCGTTCTTGACGGCGGTGGCGACGTCCGGGGTCACGGTGCCGACCTTCGGGTTCGGCATCAGGCCGCGCGGGCCCAGGATCTGACCCAGGGCGCCGACGACACGCATCGTGTCGGGCGAGGCGATGACCACGTCGAAGTCCATTTGACCGGCCTTGATCTGGTCGGCCAGGTCGTCCAGACCGACGATGTCGGCGCCAGCGGCCTTGGCGGCTTCAGCCTTGTCGCCTTGGGCGAACACGGCGACGCGGACCGACTTGCCGGTGCCGGCGGGCAGCACGACCGAACCGCGAACCAGTTGGTCCGACTTCTTCGGGTCGATGCCGAGCTGCACGGCCACGTCAATCGATTCATTGAACTTGGCGACAGCGGTTTCCTTGACCAGGGCCAAGGCTTCGGCGACCGGGTACAGCTTGCTGCGGTCGATCTTCTGAGCGATAGCGGCGGCGCGCTTGGACAGTTTTGCCATGATTAGATCCCCTCAACCGTGATGCCCATGCTGCGGGCGCTGCCAGCGATCGTGCGGACGGCGGCGTCCAGATCGGCGGCGGTCAGGTCCGGACCCTTGGCCTTGGCGATTTCTTCAGCCTGGGCGCGGGTCAGCGTGCCGACCTTGTCGGTATGCGGCTTGGACGAGCCCTTTTGCACGCCGGCGGCCTTCTTGATGAGGACCGTCGCAGGCGGGGTCTTCATGATGAAGGTGAAGCTCTTGTCCGCGAAGGCGGTGATCACCACGGGGATCGGCAGACCCGGCTCCATGCCTTGGGTCTTGGCGTTGAACGCCTTGCAGAATTCCATGATGTTCAGGCCACGCTGACCCAGGGCCGGGCCAATCGGGGGGGAGGGGTTAGCCTTACCAGCCGGCACTTGCAGCTTGATAAAGCCGACGATCTTCTTCGCCATGCTTATGCTCCTTGCGGGTTATATCGCCCCGGACCAGACGGACCGAGGCTCCCCGGGGGTTGATGTCAGGTCTTTTCGACCTGGCTGAAATCGAGTTCGACGGGCGTGGCGCGACCAAAAATGGTGACCGACACGCGCACCTTGCTCTTTTCGTAGTTGACTTCTTCGACGTTGCCGTTGAAGTCCGCAAACGGACCTTCCTTGACCCGAACCATCTCGCCCACCTCGAAGAGGATCTTGGGACGCGGTTTCTCGACGCCCTCTTCCATCTGGGAGAGGATCTTTTCGACTTCCTTCTCGGAAATCGGGGTCGGACGATTGCCCGAGCCACCCAAAAAGCCGGTGACGCGGTTCGTATTCTTGACCAGGTGCCACGTTTCGTCGGTCAGGTCCATTTCAACCAGGACATAACCGGGGAAAATGCGGCGCTCGGTGATCGACTTCTGACCACCCTTGACCTCGACGACTTCCTCGGAGGGCACAAGGATACGGCCGAAAGACGTCTGCAGGCCCGCGCGCTCGATGCGCTCGTTCAGGGCCTTGTGCACACTCTTTTCCATGCCAGAGTACACATGGACGACATACCAACGCTTACTCATTCGCCGTCCTTATTTCCAGCCCAGCAACAGGCCGTAGAGAATCCATTCGATGCCCTTGTCGAGCACCCACATGAAAATGCCCATGATCGCCACGAACGCGAAAACGATGCCCGTCATCTGGGTCGTTTCCTTGCGGGTGGGCCAGGACACGCGCTTGACTTCGTTGTAGGACTCGCTGGCGAAGCTCAAGGTGCGGCGGCCCGGCTCGCTGAACCAGGCGATCGCGAAAGCGATCACGAGGCTGCCGACGAACACGCCGATACGTGCAGGCATGGGTTGCGCGCTGAGCACGGAGAACCCGACGATGCCAGCAATAACGACAAGAACCGCCAGCCCGAGCTTGACCCGGTCGGCGGTACTGGTAACAGTTTCAACGCTGGTATTAGACATATTGCGACGCGAGCCGCCTGAATGCGTAACTCGCGATGATCTCCCGCGGGTTTATCCTGGCGGTGGCAGGGGCAGTAGGAATCGAACCTACAACCTTCGGTTTTGGAGACCGACGCTCTGCCAATTGAGCTATACCCCTAAAACACTACTCGTGCTCGGCACTGCTTCGCACAGCTAGCGGTGGCGCTGTTGGCACTACATTGGCGCTACGACTGAACTACTACTGATCACTTTCTGATCAGACCCCGCTTGTTTTGCTGTGCTTTCGCACAGTTGACTTGCGGAACCCGAAATCATACTACTTTTACAGCAAAAAGGGTAGAGGGGCTTGAAAAGCCTCTCCACCCTTTCTGGAATTACTTCAGGATCTTGGCGACGACGCCGGCGCCGACGGTACGACCGCCTTCACGGATGGCGAAGCGCAGGCCTTCTTCCATGGCGATGGGGGCCAGCAGCTTGACGGTCATCGTCACGTTGTCGCCCGGCAGAACCATTTCCTTGTCGGCCGGCAGGTCGATCGTGCCCGTCACGTCCGTCGTGCGGAAGTAGAACTGGGGACGATAGCCGTTGAAGAACGGGGTGTGGCGGCCGCCTTCTTCCTTGGACAGGATGTACACCTCGGACGTGAAGTCCGTGTGCGGGGTGATCGAGCCCGGCTTGGCCAGAACCTGGCCGCGCTGGACGTCTTCACGCTTGGTGCCGCGCAGCAGGATGCCCACGTTGTCGCCGGCTTGACCTTGGTCCAGCAGCTTGCGGAACATTTCCACGCCCGTGCAGGTCGTCTTGACCGTCGGGGTGATACCGACGATTTCGATTTCCTCGCCGACCTTGATGATGCCGCGTTCGATACGGCCGGTCACCACGGTGCCGCGACCCGAGATCGAGAACACGTCTTCCACCGGCATCAGGAACGCGCCGTCAACGGCACGCTCGGGCGTCGGGATATAGGTGTCCAGGGCTTGGGCCAGGGCCAGGATGGCCTGCTCGCCCAGCTCGCCCTTGTCGCCTTCCAGCGCCAGCTTGGCCGAACCCTTGACGATCGGGGTGTCGTCGCCCGGGAAGTCGTACTTGGACAGCAGTTCGCGAACTTCCATTTCCACCAGCTCGAGCAGCTCGGCGTCGTCGACCATGTCAGCCTTGTTCAGGAAGACGATGATGTACGGCACACCGACCTGGCGCGACAGCAGGATGTGCTCGCGGGTCTGCGGCATCGGGCCGTCAGCGGCCGACACGACCAGGATCGCGCCGTCCATCTGGGCGGCGCCCGTGATCATGTTCTTGACGTAGTCGGCGTGGCCCGGGCAGTCAACGTGCGCGTAGTGACGCGATTCCGTTTCGTACTCGACGTGCGCGGTGTTGATGGTGATGCCGCGTGCCTTTTCTTCAGGAGCTGCATCGATCTGGTCGTAGCCCTTGGCTTCGCCGCCGAACTTGGTCGACAGAACCGTCGTGATGGCTGCCGTCAACGTCGTTTTGCCGTGGTCAACGTGACCAATCGTACCCACGTTCACGTGCGGCTTGGTACGTTCAAACTTGCCTTTTGCCATGGCTGACTCCTGACCTGGATTGCGCTTCTGACTGAAGAAAAGAAGTTGTGGTGCCCATGACGCGGATCGAACGCGTGACCTCTCCCTTACCAAGGGAGTGCTCTACCACTGAGCCACATGGGCGTATAAATCTTGGAGCGGGTGAAGGGAATCGAACCCTCGTCGTAAGCTTGGAAGGCTTCTGCTCTACCATTGAGCTACACCCGCGGCTACCCTTTCACCTTCTCGTACTTCCCAACACCTTCAAATCCAGACCCCTGAAGCCTTACGGCCTTCGTTGCAAAGGCCGCCCAGCTCCCTGGGCTTGCATTTTAAAATCCAGGCCGCTGATGCTCTAGCCGCGCCTGGATTTAGGTATAGGGTCTCTGGTGGAGGAGGTTGGATTCGAACCAACGTAGGCGCAAGGCCAACAGATTTACAGTCTGCCCCCTTTAACCACTCGGGCACCCCTCCAGCGGAGAACTTGAGATTATGAACACTTTCGAATCCGGTGTCAAACGCCGGGATCGAAAATTTCCAATTTCCAGTCCTGCCTCCGCCGCGTTTCCGCGCAGAGGGGGCGAAGCTTACAGGTTTCTGCGAAACGCTGCACGGAAAAGTTGCGCCCTCCGGACCCGGGGACTGCGGGCCCGGAGGGCGGGTTGATCCGTCTGCCGGACCAGGCTGCCCCCTTCCCGGCCAAACAAGCCGCATCCGAACCGCCGCGTTTCGCCCTGCCTCTGCTCACAACCCTTTCAGCAGCCTGCCCTCTTGCGCCCACCCCAAAAAGGGACGCGGCAGATAGACAGAACCGCCTCCCCGCTTTCACCCATCCTCCAACAGATGCGCAACGGACGACGGTCACACCCTCCCCGCCCGCACGCCGACCAATCACAAGCGCGGCTATGCGCCAGACCGGCCAACCTCCATCCTCATGCGCTTCCCGGCCGAAGAAATGGCGCAATTCTCGCAATCCGGGCGCACCAAGCCAAATCCATCATCTTCTTGCGATACGCCGCCCAGCCCAATTTATGAGTATTTACTCGCTTATATGAATAAGCAAGCTTTAGCTCATGAATTTCCATATGCAAATCTTTACTCGCAAAATATCCGACGCTTTGCTCGTAAAACCTCAATGCACGAAGTGAAGCGATTGCTCGCATTCAACGCGAGACCGCGGCGCTCGAATCGCTGCCGTTCCTGATTCGTTTCAAGCCAGGTGCGCCAACGCGCGCATGGCCTGCTGATGCAGCTGCGGCGTCGCGGCGGCAATCACGCGGCCGTCAGAATCCAGGCCTGGCGGCTGGCCGGCCCAATCCGTGATGACGCCGCCCGCGCCTTCGATCACCGGTATCAAAGCCATATAGTCATAGGGCTGCAATCCCGCCTCGACCACCAGGTCGACATGGCCGCTGGCGAGCAAGCCATAGCTGTAGCAATCGCCGCCATAGCGACGCATGCGCGTCGAACGCGCCAGGGCGTCGAATGCGGCCAGTTCGGCGGTATTGAAGATATCGGGCGAAGTCGCATACAGAATGGCCTGGTCCAGGCTTGCGCAGCGGCTGGCCGAACAAAGCTGTCCGTTCAGATTCGACACGCCCCCCTGCGTACCGATCCAGCGCTCGTCCAGCATCGGCACATCGATCAAGCCCAGCACCGGCTTGCCCCGGTACAGCAACGCCAGCAAGGTGCCCCACAGGGGATTGCCGGAAATGAAGGCGCGCGTGCCGTCGATGGGGTCCAGCGACCACACGAATTCCGCCTCGGCCTGCTGCACGCCATACTCTTCGCCAAAAATGCCGTGCTCGGGGTACTGCTGCGAAATAGCCGCCCGCAACGCGGCTTCGACTTCGCGGTCGGCCTGGGTGACCGGGCTCTCGTCGGCCTTGGTGTCGATGGACAAGGGATGCCGGAACCACTGCCGCGACAAGGGCCGAACCCGGTCCGCCAGGGTCTGGGCAAATGCGGCGTAGGCGGCCAACTGCTGTGCCGCGAGCGGCGTCGAGGTATGCATAGCTGTACTCCAAAACAGGGCAGGCCCGGATACTTGGACCCGTCAGGCAAGCGCCGCGCACTGGCTCGAACGCCTGCCTGCTGTTCGTTGACGCAAAAGCGCCTGTTCCGTTGCAGGCAAACAGATCCCGGCTGGACGTTTTGCCACAAATTTGCAAATATACCTATAAATGCAACCCGGATTCTGACATCTGGATGGCAGCCCGCGATAAAGCGAATTCTTGGCCATTCCGGGCGCGCGGCATCGCTCCATGATGCCGCGAATGGGCCACGCCGACGACGCGCCTCGCGCCTGCGGCGGTTTCAAGATCAGGGCTGTCTCTGACTCCATGCGATCCGACCCGTTTCCGAACAACCCTGTGGACAAGGCTGTGGGCAATTTCTTGCGCAGCTTTTGTTGGCCCGCCTCCCGACTTGAATCCGCCATTGCCGCGGCGGGCGCTTGCCGTTCCGTATCCGGACGAATTCCCCGTCCCGGGGACCTGCGTGGCAAGCCCGGGCCGTATCATGCCAACTGCGCCGGGACGGCTAGGCATGAATCGGTCGTCCCGGGCGTCCGGCGTGCAACGCGCCGGCTATAGATAGGAAGCATCCGTTATGTGGCAAGAAGAGCGGTATCAGCGAATCCGCGCGCTGCTGTCTGCATTGCAGCAAGTCTCGACCGACCGCATCGTCGGCGAATTGGGGGTCTCCCGGGAAACCGTCAGGCGCGACCTGCTCGAGCTGGAAGCGTTGGGAGAACTGCGCCGTGTGCATGGCGGCGCGGTGCCGGTGCACAGCGAGCCGCCCATCGCCGAACGCGTGCATACCCGCGTGAAGTACAAGCGCGCCATCGCGCGCCTTGCCGCCAGCCTGACCGCCAGCGGCCAGACCCTGTTCCTGGATGCCGGCAGCACCACCAGCGTGCTGGCCGACGAACTAGCCAGGCAGAGCGGGCTGACCATCATCACCAATTCCTTCGACGTGGCAAGGAAAATCGGCGCCGCGGGCAACGGCGCCAATGAAGTGCTCATGCTGGGCGGAACGGTGGGCGGCCCCGTCTGCGCCACCGCCGGCGGCGTCACCGTGGCCGAGATCCACCGCTATCGCGCGGACCTGGCGCTGCTGTCACCGGTGGGTGTGGATGCCGAATGCGGCGCCACCAGCTACGACCTGCGCGAAGCCGACGTGGCGCGGGCCATGGCCGACAACGCCAGGCAGCGGGTACTGCTGGCCGACTTCAGCAAGATCGGCGTATGCAGCCGCATGTCGTACTGCGCCGCGAACCGCATCGACCACCTCGTCACCAACGCGTCGGCGCAAGCCTTACCCGCCTATGCGGCGCTGGAATCCGTGGTGGGCGCGGTGTCGATTGCCTGACTGCGCCGTGCGCTCAGATCGAGCGCATGGCGCGCGGCCTCTTCAATAGCGTTCGAAGCAATGCTGCAGCGCCGCCGGATCACGCGTGGCGGACAGGCCCAGCATCAACAGGATGCGTGCCTTCTGCGGGTTCAGGTCTGCCGCCGCGATGAAGCCCAGCGCGGCGTCATCGAGTTCGACGTCGCGCGCGACCAAGCCGCTGCCGGTGCGGCTGGAGCGAGCCACGGCCACGCCTGCGGCGGCGGCGCGCGTCAGGGCGGCGATGGCCGCGTCGGTCGCATTGCCATCCCCGACGCCAGCCAGCACGATGCCTTGGCACACGGACGCCATGAAATCAATCACGTCGGCCTGCAGGTCCGCGTGCGCGTACACGATGCCAACGCGGGGCCAGCCCGACTTTTCCAACAATGCGAGTGAAAACTCGCTTTGCGTGGAATGCGTGGTGGCATTGCGCGAATAGAACTTCGGCACACCGCCGTGCATGACACCGGCACGGCCGCGATTGGGCGAGCTGAACGCGCACAGGCCGGCGCTGGCGATCTTCTGCACCTCGCGCGCGTAGTGGATGTCCTCGTTCATCACCACCAGCGGCCCGCGGCCGGCCTCGGCATGGCGCGCCAGCGCCACCGCGTTGTACAGATTGGCGGGACCTTCGGCGCCCAGCGCGGTGGCCGGTCGCATCGCGCCAACCAGCACGACAGGCTTGTCGTGGCGCACCACCAGGCTCAGGAAATACGCGGTCTCTTCCAGCGTGTCCGTGCCGTGGGTAATGACGATGCCGGCCACGGACGCGTCCTGGCACAAGGCATCCACGCGCGCGGCCAGCGCGCGCCAGACGTCATGCGTCATGTTCTGGCTGCCGACGTTGGCCACCTGCTCGGCGCGAATGCGGGCAATCCCCGCCAGCTGCGGCACGGCGGCCAACAGATCGTCCACCGAGAAGGAGCCGGCCTTGTAGCCGGCCGAGGTCGCGTCGGCCTGGGCGCCGGCGATGGTGCCGCCGGTCGCCAACACCGCCACCACGGGCAGCGCGTCAGGCATCGACTACTCCGGACAGGCCCTGGCGTTCAAGCAAGGAATTCAGGTGTTCCCAGCCGTGGAAGTCGATCACGATCTGGCCCTTGTCCTTGGCGCCGACCTTGAGCGCGACGCGCGTGCCCAGGTGATCGGACAAGGCTTCCTCCAGGCGCGTCAGATCGCGCGACACGCCATTGGCCTTCTTGCGCGGCGCCGATGCCGACTCGGCATCCTTGGCGGTCTTGGCGACCAGCTTCTCGGCCTCGCGCACCGACAGGCGGCGGGCGATGATCTGATTAGCCAGCTGGATCTGCGTGGCCGCGTCCACGGCCAGCAGCGCGCGCGCATGGCCCATGTCCACATCGCCGGCCAGCAGCATGGTCTGCACCGGCGCGGCCAGGTTCAACAGGCGCAGCAGATTGCTGGTCGCCGAGCGCGAACGGCCGATGGCCTGGGCCGCCTGTTCGTGCGTCAGGCCGAACTCGTCGAGCAGGCGGCGCACGCCATGCGCCTCTTCAAGCGGGTTCAGGTCCTCGCGCTGGATGTTCTCGATCAGCGCCATGACGGCGGCGTGCTCGTCGGCCACTTCACGCACCAGCACCGGCACTTCCTTCAGGCCGGCCAGCTGCGCCGCGCGGAATCGCCGCTCGCCGGCGATGATTTCGTACTGTCCGGGTTCTTCGCCCAGTTCGCGCACAAGAATGGGTTGCATGATGCCTTGCGTGCGGATCGATTCGGCCAGTTCGCCCAAGGCGCCCTCGTCCATGCGCGTGCGCGGCTGGTATTTGCCGGCGCGCATCTTGGAGACGGGCAAGGTGGACGGCGGACCCTCGGGCTTGGCCTGCGCCTTGCCGATATTCTCGATGGCGGGCGCGTCAGCGCCCAGCAGGGCATCCAGTCCGCGACCCAAACCCTTGGGTTTCTTGGTGGCCATAGTTAAATCCTCTTTCCTTCTGTTTTTGTATCCCGAGCCGGGCTCAGGCGGCCGCCTGCTCGGCGGGCAGGCGGTACCAATACGCGTAACAGTCTTTGAAACCGTAGCGGGCGTACAAGGCGCGTGCGGCGGCATTGTCCGGCTCCACCTGCAAATAGGCGGTTGCCGCGCCGTCGGCCGCGCCTGCGGCCAACAAATATTCCACCAGCGCGCCGGCATGGCCTTTGCGCCGTTCATCGGGATGCGTAACGATATCGAACAGGCCCAGCAAGTCGCCATCGCGCACGGCCAATCCCGCAGCCACGCAACGGCCGTCGCCGGCATGCGCCAGCACCGGCGAGATATCCACAGCCAACCCCGCCAGGCGTACGCGATGTTCCTCGACATGCTGCGGCAAGGCGCCGCGCATGCGTCCAACTTCATCGGCAAAGCGGACCGGATCCACCATTGCGAACGTCAGCCCGGCAGGCGCGGCCTGCGGCCGAGGCGCCAATGGCGCGGACATGACGCGGGTTTCTTCGATCAGTGCATAGCCGCGCGCGGCCAGTTTGTCGTCCAGGGAAAAATCCGGTCCGATGGACGTCAGGCGGAACAGCATCGGCAGGCCACGGCGCGCGTACAACGAAGAACAATACGCCAGCCGCTCATCGAGCGGACGTGTGGATAACCCCAGCACATTGATGCTGCGCACCCGCTTGGCCGCTGACGGCGCAAAACGCACCAGCCAGCCGTCGTGGAGCAGCTGCGCGGAGACGGCCGTGGCGTTCAGCGCGGCCTCTTCCAGCCGCACGCGCAGGCGGTCGCGCGCATCGTCCGAGGGACGCGCGGCAGGCGCTGCGGTGGGGCGGGAAAAGAGCGTTGCTGCGGACATGGTGGCTGCGGCGTCAGTTGAGTTCCTTGACGCGCTCGATCATTTCGGCGCCGAACGAGATATAGGCCTGCGCGCCGCGCGAGCCGCGGTCGTACACCACGCCAGGCATGCCATAGCTGGGCGCTTCGGCCAGGCGCACGTTGCGCGGCACCACGGTCTTGAAGACCTTGTCGCCGAAGTGCGATTCCAGCTGCGCGGACACCTGCTGCTGCAGCGTCATGCGCGGATCGAACATCACGCGCAGCAAACCGATCACGCGCAGGTCGTCGTTGATGTTTCGGTGCACGCGCTTGATGGTGTTGACCAGGTCGGACAGACCTTCGAGCGCGAAGTACTCGCACTGCATGGGAATGATGACGCCGTGCGCCGCGGCCAGGCCGTTGAGCGTGAGCAGCGACAGCGTGGGCGGGCAATCGATCAGCACGAAGTCGTACTCGTGCTTGACGGAATCGATGGCGGCCTTGAGCTGACGCTCGCGCTCGTCCATCTGCACCAGGTCGATTTCCGCGCCCGACAGCTCGCGGTTGGCCGGCAGCACGTCATAGCCGCCCGACTCGGAGCGCACGCGCGCCTGCGCGATGGTGGCCTCTCCGATCAGCACTTGATAGAGATTGGAAGCCAGCGAGTTCTTGTCGATGCCGCTGCCCATCGTGGCGTTGCCTTGCGGATCCAGGTCCACCAGCAGCACGCGTTGCTTGTGCGTGGCAAGGCCGGCCGCCAGGTTGATGGCGGTCGTCGTCTTGCCCACACCGCCCTTCTGGTTGGCAATGCAGAAAACGCGAGCGGTTTCGCTGGGGGGAATGTTATTCATAGGGTTCCTTGACTGCGGCGCATCCAGATCAGGCAGCGTTCTGCTTGCAGCTCCGGCACTTGGAGCGGCTGTATGTGGTCGACTTGCCATGTCCCGCGCGCGTGCAACGCCTGGATTTCATCGTCGGGGACCTTGCCCTTCATCGCAACGAGGGTACCATCGTTGCGCACATGGCGACCCGCGAGTTCGGCAAAATCATCCAATGATGCGAAGGCGCGCGACGTCACAATATTGCACTCGCCCGGCTCCAGCGTTTCGATGCGGGCGTGGCGGGCCTGCAGATTGGGCAAGGCAAGCGCGCCGCTCATCTGGCGCACGAATGCGGTTTTCTTTTCGACGGCGTCGATGCAGGTCACGGACCAATGCGGCCGCATGATGGCCAGCACCACGCCGGGCAAGCCACCGCCCGAACCCACGTCATAGATCCTGGCAGACGCCTCGCCCAGCGCGGCGCTCAGCGGCGCCACGACGGACAGGCTGTCGAACAGATGCTGGATCAGCATCTGCTGCGGATCGCGGATGGCGGTGAGGTTGTAGGTACGGTTCCAGCGCTGCATCTGCGCCAGATAGCCGAGCAGCTTGTCCACAGCTTGCGCGTCGACCGGCAGGCCGAGTTGCGCGCATGCCTGGGACAAGCGGCCGGCCATGTCGGCGCCGGCCGCTTGCGCTTGTGACGTCATGCCGCGGCCTCCTCGGGGCCCGCCTCGGACGAGGCATCGCGGCTCAGCTTGCGCGTGCCATAGTGCAGGCGCTTGAGATGGATCATCAGCAGCGAGATCGCCGCCGGGGTCACCCCGGAAATGCGGGCCGCCTGGCCGATGGTTTCGGGCCGGTGCGTCTTGAGCTTCTGGCGCACTTCGAACGACAGGCTGGTCACGGCGTCGTAGTCGACGTCCGCGGGAATGGGCTGCAGCTCGTGCGAAATCTGCTTCTGCACTTCGTCCTGCTGGCGGGCGATGTAGCCGGCGTACTTCACCTGGATCTCGACCTGCTCGGCCAGCACCTCGTCCGCAACCACGCCAGGACCGGCGAGCAGCGAGCCATCCAGGTTGCGGGCGGCCATCAGCGATTCATAGGAAACGCCCGGCCGTTTCAGCAGGTCAGCTAGTGAGTACTCACGTTCTATCGCCTTCCCCAGCAGCGGTTCCGCGATTTCGGCGGGCAACACGCGCGGGTTGACCCAGGACGATTTCAAGCGCTCGACTTCGGCGGCAACCGCATCGCGCTTGCGATTGAACGCATCCCAGCGCACATCGTCAACGATACCGAGGCGGCGACCGATTTCGGTCAGACGCAGGTCAGCATTGTCTTCGCGCAGGCTGAGACGATACTCGGCGCGCGAGGTGAACATGCGATAGGGCTCGGTCACGCCGCGCGTGACCAGGTCGTCGACCAGCACACCCAGATAGGCTTCGTCGCGGCGCGGCGTCCATTGATCGCGGTCCAGCGACTTGAGCGCGGCATTCACGCCAGCCAGCAAGCCCTGGGCCGCGGCCTCTTCGTAACCCGTGGTGCCATTGATCTGGCCGGCGAAGTACAGACCTTCGATCGCCTTGGTTTCCAACGTGCTCTTCAATCCACGTGGATCAAAATAGTCATATTCGATGGCATAACCGGGACGCAGGATATGGGCGTTCTCCAGGCCAGGCAACGAATGGATCAAGTCCAGCTGCACATCGAACGGCAGGCTGGTGGAAACGCCATTGGGATACACCTCATGCGTGTCCAGCCCTTCCGGCTCCAGGAATACCTGGTGCGACTCCTTGTCGGCGAAGCGGTGGATCTTGTCTTCGATCGACGGACAGTAGCGCGGGCCCACACCTTCGATCACGCCGCTATACATCGGCGAGCGATCCAGCCCGCCGCGAATGATGTCGTGCGTGCGGGTATTGGTGTGCGTGATCCAGCAAGGCAGCTGCCGAGGATGCATGGCCACATTGCCCATGTACGAGAACACGGGAATCGGATCCAGATCGCCCGGCTGCTCTTCCAGGATCGAGTAGTTAATCGTGCGGCCGTCGATACGGGGCGGCGTTCCGGTCTTGAGGCGGCCTTGCGGAAGCTTCAGTTCCTTCAGGCGCTGGCCCAGGGAAATCGCCGGTGGATCTCCGGCACGACCGCCGGAATAGTTCTGCAGGCCCACGTGGATCAGTCCGTTCAGGAACGTCCCTGCGGTCAGGACTACCGTCTTGGCGCGAAACTTCAGACCCACCTGGGTTACGGCGCCCACGACGCGGTCGCCCTCCACCATCAAATCCTCGACTGCCTGCTGGAATAGCCAGAGATTCGGCTGATTTTCCAGGCGACCACGGATCGCCTTGCGGTACAGCACACGATCGGCCTGGGCTCGCGTCGCACGCACCGCCGGCCCCTTGGAGCCGTTCAGAATACGGAACTGAATGCCAGCCTCGTCCGTCGCCAAGGCCATGGCGCCACCCAGCGCATCGACCTCTTTGACAAGATGTCCCTTGCCGATCCCACCGATGGAGGGATTGCAAGACATTTGGCCTAGGGTCTCGATGTTGTGGGTCAGCAGCAGCGTCTGTGCGCCGGTGCGCGCAGCCGCCAGCGCCGCCTCGGTGCCGGCGTGACCGCCACCGACAACGATGACATCGAATTCGCGGGGGTAATCCATGATGGGGGAGAAGATAAGAGAGCGTTCGGTGCTCATTATAGATGCAGGGGGGGGATGTTTCACGTGAAACATGCTTTACTGCGGCTGGATTGGCCGTCGCACCGGTAAGACGTGAGGAAAACGCGACGGGGATACAAGCATCCCAGCCTGAATATGTCGGCATCTGCCCAAGTCTCATGTTTCACGTGGAACACATGATGGCCCTGTTGATATCCGTAGATGGGTATCCGCCAAACCGATGTGGGCTTCATGAGAGTCAGCAATGCTATCGCGTTGACTCTGAACAACGGGGATGTCCATGCTCAGATTCCAATGTTTCACGTGGAACATATACCTATCTGCCATCGACATTAAATACGGACCGGCGCATCCCTACCCACCAGATAGCACTGCTCTTCCGTTGTTGTTTCACGTGAAACATCATTCGAATGATGCAACGTTCATGTTCGGCGGTGCGGATTTCAATGTTCCACGTGGAACATTTAATGCTCAGTTTTCCTGTGTTGGGTGCAAGGGCTGGAATTCGTTTCATGTTTCACGTGGAACAACCACCCTTGAACTGCGCTGATGATTGTCCAAGGCTCGTGATGTTCCACGTGAAACCAAAATCCCCAGTTCCTTTTAATGCTGCACCCACATCGCTCCAAGCAATCCTTGTTCCCGTTTCACGTGAAACATCTGATGAAAATCACGGTTTTCTAGCCCTACCCATCCCCTACCCCCAAAACAATCGGTCCTTCTTTGAACACAACGACCACGCACCATCGATTCTCTCGATCATCTTCATCACGCTAAGCAGACCGATCCATCAGTCCATACTCCGATTCCGACTAGGACAGATAAGGGCTTACCAATGTCCGAGTCTGGTTCATACCCAGATCGCTGACCGGCAAAGGCCGACCGATCGTGATATGCCTTATCCACAGCACCAGCGTATTTCCGAAGATCAGCGCCAGCCGTACCCATTTTCATGTGAAACCACACAGCTTCCCTTCTCCAACACGCACGTGAGAACAAGAGCAAGCCAACAACGCTGAATATCTGAGTTCACCTTATCCACATGAAATCCTCATCCCAGATTAGCCAGGCCTGTGGACAAAAAAGTGGACAACCTCAACCTAGGACTTAGGCCGCCCACTCGGCCCATAAATCCATGAGCCATGCCAGGTAGGCAATCCGCCTGTTGCTGATTCGCCTGCCACGACAAAATAGGCTTTCGAATCAATGGATACGCCGATTACCCAAGCACGAGCAAGGCGGCAGAACATTGTGGATAAGCTGCGGTCTATGGCTGCGATAGGCAAGATTGCACCCGCCCGAATTTTGTGGACAACTCCTACAACTATCGTCAGCAGGAACTGGCTGATGAATTTGCTGTCCAACCGCACCTTCCGCTCGTCAGGCCGATCCACGACTTTTCCACAAAGTTGTAATTGCACGTCAGACACTCAGCCACCACATCCCGCTCGCGCACTCAATCCCTGGCCGCACAATTCATATAGCCCAGCCGGATACGGCCGCCCTCATCCTTTTGGCTGATCCACGGGAAAACGCTGTGGACAACATCTCTAGCCGCGTTTGATCTATTTTTTTGGCGGCAATACCCACGCGTGTCTGTCCCGGCCAAAGCCCGCTCAACGCTACCAGGGTGTTACGGCATCCTGGCTTTCCGCTGCACTGAAGCAGTCGCGCAAACCGGAATCAATAGCCGCTCGCTGGCCGATATCCCCATTTCTATCCACAGACTGGATACCCCACTTTGGCGTAAACCAAGGGGGATTCTGTGCATAACCAAGATGGGGATATCTTTGTGAACAACCGTCTGTCAGACCATCAAAAACTGCCCCAACAGAGCGCCAGAGCGCGTCGGCCAGCTTGCGGCCAATACGCCGTCGAAGCACTGAATAATCGGTAAGAGCCCGAATTTCCTGGGGAAAAAGCAGGTATCCCCCTGCGTGGAAGACGATATGGCGAGCTTCATGAGAAACATGAACCCGGCAGACACGCGATTCAAACAAATATCCAAAATTGTGCAAAACCGCGCCGCCGAATACCTATTGATCCAAGATTGCCCACAAAACCAAGACCGGCCCGGGAAAATTATCCACAGACTTATCCAAAGGACTCACGCTAAGTTAGTATTCACTAACATTGTGCTCGGCAAGCCCGAAAATACTGGTCGCGCGAGATCAACATCGATAAGGGCAGGCCCAAATGAAACAACGCCCCAGACCGCAAGGTCTTGGGGCGTTGTAGCCAGGATTCAACCTGGCTGACGGGAAATTGGGATTTCCCGATTTAGAGCGGGCGAATTTCGGCCGCTTGAGGTCCTTTCGGACCATCCTTGACTTCGAATTCGACTTCCTGACCTTCGTTCAGGCTACGGTAACCGCGGCCTTGGATGGCGGAAAAGTGTGCGAAAACATCGGTGCCGCCAGCGTCCGGCGTGATGAAGCCGTAACCCTTGTCAGCATTGAACCACTTGACTTTGCCCTTCTGAGCCATTTTCCTAGCGTCCTGTAATTAACGAGATTGCAATGAATCAAGGACGCCGTGACAACTGAACGACCGGTAGGGATACCTGCGTTGCTGCTGCGTTCACGTTCGTCAAACGACGACAGAACGCGATCGCGCGCTGCTTGAATCAACTGCGGAACCAGCATACCCACCACACATTACCGAGTCATATAGTTGTTTACCCGAATGTCGCATTTTTCAGACTCGTCGGACGTCTTCGGGTAATACCGTTATGCGGAATCCCGCTGCCTGCGCGCCAGAAAGTTGTACATCGGTCCGGTCACCAGCACCACGAACACCATGCGCGTCACATGGAACGCCGTCACCACCGGAACCCCCAGTTGCAGCACCTTTGCCGTGATCGCCATCTCGGCGATTCCGCCCGGCGTCGTACCCAGTATCAACGTGGGCACCGGCGCGGCGGACCATAGCGACAGCAATGCGCCCAGCCCGAACGCCAGCGCCAATGCGATCACCGTGAACACGGCCACGGCCGCGATGAAACGGGGCGCGGCGCGAAAGAAGTCCGGACGATAGCGGTCCCCCAGGGACCAGCCAATGAACAGCTGCCCGATCTTCGGCACATAGTCGGGCAGCGCCGACAATTCGATGCCGGACAGGGTCAGCGTCATCGCCACCGACATCGATCCCAGCACCCAGGGATTGGGTAGCCTCAGCCTCATGAACAGCAGCCCGCCCATGCAGGTCAACGCCACCAGCGCCGCCAGCCCGGGCCAATGCACCACGCGCGGCCCCGGCACGGTCGGATCCAACCCCGCCACGCCCCACCCCTGAAAGATGAAGGGCACCGTCACCACCACCAGCAGCACGCGCACGCTGTGCGCCGTGGCCACGCGATCGATGCGCGCGCCGTAGCGCTCTGCCAGGTTCGCCATTTCGCTGGCGCCGCCGATCGCCGACGAGAACCAGGCCGTCTTGAAATCCGCGTCCGTATATCGGCGCAAAATCGCTGTACCAATGAAGGACAGTCCCAGCGCGAACAACATGCCCGCGATGATAGGCCCCGCGTTGTTGCCGATATGCTCGACGACCTGCGGTGTGAAGTACAAGCCCAGCGATGTGCCAATGACCCACTGCCCGGCATTGCGCGCCGGCCGTGGACAGGCTGTGCGCAAGCCCGCGATGCGCGTGGCCGCCGTGACCAGCAGCGCGCCCAGCATCCATGGCAAGGGCATGTGGGCCCATACCGCCACCAGCGCTCCAGCCAACGCAAGCACCAGGCCTGCCGCTACCCGCCACCCCACTTTGCCGCCCTTCATCCCGTCCACGCATATGCTCATCGGAAAACCAGATTATGAGTTAGTGGGATACTTACGGAAACTCTCATCGCCCTATCGCGTCCACTATTGCGTCAACCATGATCCGATCCAAACTGCCCGACGTCGGCACCACCATCTTCACCGTGATGAGCCGGTTGGCCATCGAGCACAAGGCCATCAACCTCGGCCAGGGCTTTCCCGATTTCGATCCCGACCCGGCGCTGTGCGCGTTGGTATCCAAGGCCATGGCCGACGGCCACAATCAATACCCCTACATGCCCGGCGTCGCGCCGCTGCGTGAAGCCATCGCCGCCAAGGCGCGCGAGCTGTACGGCCACGCCTACGATCCCGAGACCGAGATCACCGTCACCAGCGGCGCCACCGAGGCGCTGATGGCCACCGTGCTGGCCGCCGTCGGCAGCGGCGACGAGGTCGTCGTCATCGAGCCCTGCTACGACTCGTACCTGCCCGCGATCCGCCTGGCCGGTGGCACCGCCGTGCCCGTGCCGCTGCGCGCACCCACGGCCGACGATCCCTACTACCGCATCGACTGGCAGCGCGTGCGCGACGCCATCACGTCCAAGACGCGCCTGCTGATGCTGAACTTCCCTCACAACCCCACCGGCGCCGTGCTCGACGACAGCGACCTGGACGCGCTGGAAGCCATCGTGCGCGACACCGGCGTACTGCTGCTGTCGGACGAGGTCTACGAACATATCGTGTTCGACGGCAAGCCTCATGCCAGCGTCGCGCGCCGTCCGCTGCTGGCCGAGCATGCCTTCGTCATCTCTTCCTTCGGCAAGACTTATCACACCACCGGCTGGAAGATCGGCTACTGCTGCGCGCCGCGCCAGCTCAGCGCCGAACTGCGCAAGGTGCACCAGTTCATGGTGTTCACCGTGCCGTCACCCATGCAGTACGCGCTGGCCGAATTCATGCGCGATCCCAAGCCTTACCTGGACCTGCCGGCCTTCTACCAGGCCAAGCGCGACCGCCTGTCCGAAGGCCTGGCCAAGACGCGCTTCCGCCCCCTGCCCAGCCCCGGCACGTTCTTCCTGCTGGCCGACTACAGCGATATCTCCAAGCAGGCCGAAGCCGACTTCGCGCGCGACCTGACCGTGAACCACGGCGTCACCGTGATTCCCGTGTCGGCCTTCTACCACCAACCCGACGCGCCGGAATCCAATCACCGCATCGTGCGCTTCTGCTTTGCCAAGAAGGACGCGACGCTGGATGCCGCGCTGGAGCGGCTTGCCTCGGTGTAGTCCAAACGCTGCAGCAGCCTGAAAGAGCGCGCCAAATGGCGCGCTCTTTTCATTTTCACCAATACGAGCAAATACTCGCTATTAACGTTTTGCAAGCAAAGCCAGCGAGAATTCGCGCATAAAAAAGGGCGCCGCAAGGCGCCCTGTCCAAGAACCGGCAGAGGCACCCCGCGGCGCCGCGCCTGCCGGTGCGCGGCCCACTGCGGCGTCCGGTCATGCCGGCCCGACGGCAACCTTCTTCTGCGCGCGCAGGCGGCGCATGAGCTGCGGCACCACAACCACGGCGCCGGCTGCCACCCACAAGCTGATGGCGACCGGGCTATGAAACAGCACCGACACATTGCCATCGGTGATGGACAAGGCGCGCCGCAGGTTCTGTTCCATCATGTTGCCCAGCACCACGCCCAGCACCAGCGGCGCCATCGGCAGGCCGAACTTGCGCAGGAAGTAGCCCAGCGTGCCGATACCGGCCACCAGCAACAGGTCGAACGTGCCCGCGTTGATCGCATACACGCCGATGTAGCTGATGCAGAGAATGCCCGGCACCATCAGCCAACCCGGCACCGACAGCACCTTGGAGAACAGCCGCACCATCGGCACGTTCATGATGAACAGCAGCACGTTGGCCACGAACAGCGAGGCGATCAGGCCCCAGACCAGCTCGGGCTTGGAATCGAACAGCACAGGCCCCGGCGTGATGTTGTAGAGCGTCAGCGCCCCCATCATCACCGCCGTCGTGCCCGAGCCCGGCACGCCCAGCGTCAGCATCGGCACGAAGGAACCCACCGCCGAAGCCGTGGCCGCCGCCTCGGGCGCGACCAGGCCGCGCATGTCGCCCTTGCCGAACTTGGCGTCCGGATCCTTGCCTTCGATGATGCGCTTTTCCTGCGAATAGGCCACAGCCGCGGCCACGCTGGCGCCCGCCCCCGGCAGCACGCCCACGCCGAAGCCGACGAAGGCGCTGCGCACCACGCTCCACCACGTGAACGCCAGCTCTTTCAGATTGAACAGCTTGCGGCCGCTGGGCTTGACCTCGACGCTGTGCCCGGCCATGACCTTCTCCAGCATTTCCAGCATCTCGCTGACCGCGAACAGGGCGATCACCACCACCACGAACTCGATGCCGTCGGACAGGTGCACCAGATCGAAGGTATAGCGGTATACGCCCGAATTCGCGTCCACGCCGACCACCGAAATCGACAACCCGATCATCGCCGCCAGCACGCCCTTGACGGGCTGCTTGCCCAGCAGGCTGGTCAGGCAGCAGAACGCAAAGATCATCAATACGAAGTATTCAGCCGGACCGAAGGCCAGCGCCCATTTGGCCAGCAGCGGCGCGAGCAGGATGATGCCCACCACCGACACGATGGCGCCGAAGAACGCCGACCAGGCCGACAGCGACAGCGCCACGTTGGCCAGGCCCTGGCGCGCCAGCGGATAGCCGTCCAGCGTGGTCATGATGGCGCTGGCTTCGCCCGGCACGTTCAGCAGGATGGACGTGATGCGCCCGCCGTACTCGGCGCCCACGTATACGGCCGCCAGCAGGATCAGCGCCGTTTCGGGCGGCAGGTTCATGGCGAAGGCGATGGGAATCAACATCGCCACGCCGTTGATCGGGCCCAGTCCCGGCAACACGCCCACCAGCGTGCCGAAGAACGAGCCGATGGCCGCGACCAGCAGGTTGGTCAGCGAGAACGCGACGCCAAAGCCGATGGAAAGATGATCGAGGATGCCGCTCATATCAGGTTCTCCAGCAGTCCGCCGGGCAGGACCACGTCCAGCACCTTGTCGAACAACACGAAAAAGAAGGCGCTCATGACCACGCCGCCGATGGCGCACTTGCCCCAGCCGCCGCCGAACAGCCGGCCCACCGCCACCGTCATCAACGCGGTCGCGACGATGAAGCCCAGCCACTGGAACAGGAAGGCGTAGCCCGCGCAGAACAGCACCATCAGCGCGATGCGCCCGTTGGCGCCGGGCGCGTTGGCCTGCACCGGGTTGCCACCCTTGATGGCCAGCCGCAGGCCGCACAGGCCGATGATCAGCGCCAGCAGCAGCGGGAAGGCACGCGGGCCGACGGGCTCGTAGGCGAACGGCGCCTCGATGTCCCATCCCGCCCAGGTCATGAAGGCCGCCAGCGCAAGCGCCGCGATGCCCAGGGTTCGATCGTTCATGGTGATGTCTTTCCGTGATGGCCGGAACGCGGCGTAGCCTCGTCCCGCCGCCCGCGAATGAACCGCGGGCGGGCTGCCACGCAGCGCTCGGGTTGGGATGAAGGCCGGCGGCCTAGATCACTTCTTGACCAGGCCGAAACTCTCGGCCAGTTCGCCGTACTGCTTCACCTGCTGCTTCACGTAGGCGTCCAGCTCGGCGCCGGTCTTGCTGAAGGGAAACAGGCCCTGCTGCTCGCGCAGCTTCGCGAATTCCGGCGTGCCGGTGGCCTTGTTGAACGCCTGGACCCAGAACTCATAGTCGCTGTCGGACACCTTCGGCCCCACGTAGAAGCCGCGGATGATGGGCCAGACGATGTCATAGCCCTGCTCGCGCGCGGTGGGCACGGTGTTCAGCTTGCCCGGCAGGCGCTGGTCATTGAACACGGCCAGCACGCGGATGGGAGCGCCGCCCTCGAGCATGGTGAAGGCTTCGGCCGCGTCGCCCATGTAGGCCTGGATATGGCCCCCGCGCAACGCAGTCACGGCCTCGCCGCCGCCTTCGAAGGCCACGAAGCGCATCTTCTTGAAGTCCACGCCCGCCGCCTTGGCGGTCAGCGCGGCCTTCATCCAATCCTGGCTGCCGACGGTGCCGCCGGCGCCCAGCACGATCTTGGTCGGATCCTGCTTGAAGGCCTCCATCAGGCCCTTCAGGTCGGTGTACGGCGAATCGTTGCGCACCACGGCCACGCCGTAGTCGGTGCCGATGCCGGCCAGCCAGCGCACGTTGTCGACGTTGTACTTGCCGAACTTGCCCTGCGCCAGATTCAGCAGCGAACCGCCGGAGAAGGCCACGATGGTGCCCGGCTCGTTCGGATGCTGGGCCACGATGTTGTTGTAGGCCACGGCGCCGATGCCGCCCGGCATGTAGACGATGCGCATGGCGGTCTTGAGCGCCCCGCTCTGCTTCAGGCCCTCGGTGGCCAGGCGGCAGGTCAGGTCGAAGCCGCCGCCGGGCTGGGCGGGGGCGATGCACTCCGGACGGCGGGGTTCGGCGGCGGCCTGGGCGGCGCCCAGCGACAGGGTCAGGGCGCCCACCGCCGTGGCGGCGGCCAGGCGCAGCTTCAAACTGGTCTGCATTGTTGCGTCTCCGAAATTTATAGGTCTGGATCCGATGCCCGCCTTGCAGGCCGTCCCATGCGCGGCTCTGCTGGCCCCGCGGACGCAACCGTACAAAATCGAACCTTTCCAACACCTTTCAAATTCTGTGATTTTCGTGACGCAGCGCAGCATCCGCGGTGTTTTCCAGGGTAAACACCAGCGCCGCGCGCAAGCCGGGCTGCGGCGTCCGGTTCTCCAGGACCAGCTTCGCGCCCAGGATCTCGGCGATGGTGCCGACGATGGCCAGGCCCAGGCCGGCGCCCGGCTTGTTCCTGCCCGCCGCTCCCCGGCGGAAACGCACGCAGGCGCGGGCGATGTCCTCGGCCGACATGCCCGGGCCGCTGTCCTCCACCACCAGCCAGGCCGTCCCGTCCCCGACCAGCACCCGGACCGTCAGATCCCCGCCCTGCGGGCTGTAACGGATGGCGTTGTCCACCAGGTTGCTGACCGCCTCCCGCAGCAGCCAGTCGGCCGCCGGCACCTTGACCGGTCCAGACGGCGTGTCCATGCCCACGTCCAGCTGGCGGGTACGGGCCGCCGGCAGCAGGGCGCGGATGACGGCGTCCGCCGTGTCGACCAGGTCGACCGGCTCGGGCGCGAACCCGCCTTCGGCCAGGGAGGCGTCTTTAGCGCGCGCCAGGGCCAGCATCTGGTTGGTGGTACGCACGGCCCTGTCCAAGCCTTCCTGCATCGCCAGAAGGGCTGTACGGACCTCCTGGGGGTCTGTTTCGCGCAAGGCATAGGCCGTCTGGGTCCGCAAAACCGACAAAGGCGTGCGCAATTGGTGCGAGGCGTCGTCCAAGAACTGGCTTTGCACCCTCGCCTGAGCCGCAAAACGGGCCATGTGGAGGTTTATGGCGCTGACCAGGGGTAGGACCTCACCTGGCATGTCCGATGCGTCTACGGGGCTTAAATCGTCCGAGGACCGCTTTTCCACATCCTGGCGCAGCCGTTCCAGGGGCCTCAGGGCCATGAAAACCCCCAGGATGACCACCAGGACGCTTATGACGATCACGGCCAGGTCGCGTTCCACCGAGCGCAACAGCACCCGGTGCAGAAATTCCTGGCGGGTGCCCAGGCCTTCCGCGACCTGCACGATTATACGTCCCCCTTTATTCGCGTACAGCGGCGGATCCATCGGACGGGCCAGCGCCGCGACTCGCACCGGCGTGCCCAGGTAGTCGGCATAGAAAAACTGCGGCTCGCCAGATTCCAGCGGCCGGTCGGGCATGGGCAGGTCCGGATGACCGATCTCGGCCAGCCCGTCCTCGGTGGCCACCCGGTAGAACACGCTGCCATTGGCTGTCAGCTCGAAGAATTCCAGCATCAGGTATGGCTGCTCCATGGCTAATCCACCGCTGGCTGTGGATATGTTGTGGTCGATCGCGCGCAGCGCGCCGGCGAGCGAGCGGTCATAGGCCATGTCGACCTGGTTGCGCAGCTGGTGGTTCGACAGCCACAGCGCGGCGATCATCACCAGGACCAGCGTCGGAATCAGCCACCAGAGCAACTGCATTTTCAGCGTCCGGGGGCGCCTGCCCTGTGCCGGCAGGCTATTTTTCGCGCCGATTTTTTCCGTACTACGGGTTGTCAACAGCGTTCTCCAGGCAGTAGCCCATGCCGCGCATGGTCACGATCTGCACATCGGTATCCGCTAATTTCTTGCGCAAGCGGTGGACCAGCACTTCGATCGCTTCCAGGTTGATGTCCGCATCGTCGGTCAGGATCCGGTCCAGGATCTGCTGCTTGTTGATCGGTTCGCCACTTTTCTGGATCAGCGTGCGCAGCACTGCGTGTTCACGTGGGGATAACTGCAGGGGCTGTCCGTGGACCGTGAATTTCTGTGTCGCGGTATCGAAAACCAGGTTTCCCAGGATGTGCCGCGGACGTTCTCGCCCTCGGCTGCGCCGGATCAGCGCGATCAAACGCGCTTCCAACTCTTCCACAACAAAGGGTTTTGGCAGGAAATCATCGGCGCCTTCATGCAGCGTGCCGATTTTTTCGGCGAGTGAGTCGCGCGCAGTGAGGACCAGCACCGGCGTTCGATCGTCGCGCGCGCGCATCCTGGCCAGCAAGGAATGGCCATCCATGCCCGGCAATCCCAGGTCGAGTACGACCGCGTCGAATTCTTCCATTGCCAAACGCCGTTCGGCAACCAGCCCGTCATCTGCCCATTCCACAACGAAACCCGCGTGACGGGCCAGGCTGCGTGCCAACCAGCGGGCAAGTTCAGCTTCGTCTTCTATCAGAAGGATGCGCATGGACGAAGTCCGGGGGGGCGTGGCTGGGAGGTGAGAGAGAGCATGTTTGTCTTTTCCCTGTAGTTCTCTTTATATAAAGACTAATGATTAATAAGGCCTGTGGATAACTACCTTAACCTTGGAAACCTGTTTTTTTTCATAGCCTTGCGACGGTTTTTGGCTGTGCAAGAACTCTGTGTGGGAAAAAAGTCGAAGTTGGACAAGATTTGGCGACCCCGCCAAAACCCCCGCTTGTTCAACTTGCCTCCACAACATGTGCACAACAACGCGCCCCAGTAGTTATCCACAGGCTGATTCTTGCCGGACAGGCTCCGGATCGCCATTTTTACCCCTGAAAAACCCGCTTTGCCCATCCTGTTTTTCACCCCCTGGAAGCCTCCAGAAAGCCCTGTGAGGCACGTTCGCGGGCAGGCATTCCAGGCCCCATGCGCGCGTTCGGTTGACGGTCCGCTGAACAAAAAGTGAGCAGCTGCCGCCGTAGAATTCTGGCCATGGCAAAAGAAATTCGAATCGGAAAATTCCGCTGGGCCGGGGCGTTGCGTGGCCAATTGGTGGCCGAAAACCTGCCCTACACCTTGTTCACAGCCGCCTTGATGGGACTGCTGGGCGCGCTGGCCACCGTGGTGTTCCGCGAGCTGCTTTCCTGGATACAGGTGGTGCTGGGCGGAGAGGACACGCCGCATGGCATGGTCCATCTGGCGCGCGGCCTGGAGTCCTGGCAGCGGCTGCTGTTGCCGGCGGCCGGTGGCGCGTTGGCCGGCCTGGTTCTGCAACTGGCCTCGCGCTGGCTGCCCAGACGCGGCGCGGCCGATTACATGGAAGCCATCGCCGTCGGGCGCGGGGTGATCGGCTTTCGCCAGACCCTGGCGCGCAGCGCGTCCTCGCTGCTTTCCATCGGATCCGGCGCTTCCATCGGGCGCGAAGGGCCCATGGTGCAGCTGGCCGCGATGCTGTCCTCATTGAGCGGCCGCTTTCTGGTCCTGCCGCCACGGCAATTGCGCCTGCTGGTGGCATGCGGCGCGACGGCGGGCATCACCGCCGCGTACAACGCGCCCATCGCCGGCGCCCTGTTCATTTCCGAGATTGTCTATGGCGTGATTTCCTCGGCCACGCTGGTGCCGCTGGTGGTGGCCTCGGTCGTGGCCAATATCGTGACGCGGCAGATCCTGCATTACGACGCGGTATTCCATATGCCGCCCTTCGACTTCGTATCGGGATGGGAAGTGGCCAGCTATCTGGGACTGGGCCTGTTGGCCGGCCTGCTGGCGCCGCAGTTCCTGCGCCTGCTCGACCTGTCGCGCGCCGGTTTCGGCCGCCTGCCCGCGCCGCTGTGGACCCGCATGGCCCTGGGCGGCCTGATCGTAGGCGCGCTGTCTCTGTACAAGCCCGAGGTCTGGGGCAATGGCTACAGCGTGGTCAACAGCATGCTGCATACGCAGTGGGCCTGGTCGGCGGTCGCCGCCATCCTGCTGCTGAAGATCATCGCCACGGCCGCCAGCGCCGGTTCGGGCGCGGTCGGCGGCGTGTTCACGCCTACCCTGTTCGTCGGCGCGGCGCTGGGTTCGCTTTATGGCGTGGGCCTGCAGGCCCTGCTGCCGCCGGGCGCGGTGTCCACGCCCGCCAGTTATGCCGTGGTCGGCATGGGGGCGATGCTGGCCGCCACGACCTATGCGCCGCTCATGTCCATCCTGATGATTTTCGAGATGACGCTGAGCTATGAGGTGATGCTGCCGCTGATGCTGGCCTGCATCACGGGGTATGCCCTGGCGCAGCGGATACGGCCGGCATCCGTGTATGCGAAGTCGCTGGCGAGCAACCGGTTGGCGCGTGCAAGATTCGGCGGGGGCCGGGATGTGAGTGGGCGATCTTCCTGAGTGACATGCTCTTTAAATATGAGCTATTGCTCATAATCAAGCCTGGCCTACCCGCTGCGCCGTATAGGCATGCCGGAAATACTCGCGCACCGCCCGCATCGCCGGCGATATCTCCGCGCCCTTGCGCCAGGCCAGTCCCACGTTCATGGGCGGAATCGGATCCTTGAGCTGGATCGTCTCGATGCGCCGCCCTTCCAGCGACCAGGGCCGGTAAACCATGTCCGACAGCACCGCCACGCCGCTGCCGTTGGCCACCATGCTGCGCACGGCCTCGACCGACGAGGTGCGCAGCCGCACGTCCGGCTTGAACGGCGTTTCGTTCCAGTAGCGCAGTGCTGTATAGGCCGCTTCGTCCACCGTCAACATGATGAAAGGCTCGCGCGCCACGTCTTCCAGCGTGACGGTATCGCGCTCCAGCAAGGGATGCCGGGCCGGCAGCCATAGCCGCCGGGGCGAACCGAAGAAATGCTCGACCGCCAGGTCCGGGTTGGCCACATTGGACGTCAGCAGCACCGCCATGTCGTAGCGGTTGGCGATCAAGCCTTCCTCGATGGCGCTGCGGTTCAGCTCGTGCAGCTGGATGTCCAGCTGCGGATACTGCTGCGACAGCCGCTGCAGGTGATACGGCAGGAAATAGCCGATGACGGTATAGGACGCGGCCAATAGCAGGCGGCCCGACACATCCTCGGCCGCGCTGGGCATGCGCAGCGCCTCGTCGACCGAGGACAGGATGTTGTACGCATGATTGAGAAAGCCGCGGCCGCTGTGCGTCAGCGTCACGCCGTGGGCGCCGCGTTCGAACAGCGCCGCGCCCACGGTTTCCTCCAGCTCGCGGATGGCGCTGGTGACGGCGGACTGGGAGATCGCCAGCTGGATCGCCGCTTGCGAAATCTGGCCCAGTTCGGCCGCGGCGACGAAGTACTTGAGCTGGCGCAGCGTGATCGACATGGCGGGTGTTATCTGAATATTCGATATCAAGCACGCAGAATATCTATTAATCCTGGTGGGAACCAGAAATCAAAACCTGGGGATTTCCCTTGGTTTTTATAGTGAAAGTTCAAATCTGTCCGCTTCGGCGCAACTGCGTGATATCTGAATTTCAGATACTGAACGATCAATAAAAAGAACTTTTTATCCCCGTCCGCCTTGGCTACTGTTCACGTCAAGCGCCGCGCCACACGCGGCCCGCAACAAGACGGAGACATCCCACAATGCGCAAGCGGAGCATCGACCTGAATTCCGACATGGGCGAAGGATTCGGCCCATGGACCATCGGAGACGGCGTGGACGACGCCATCATGCCGCTGATCAGCTCGGCCAACATCGCCACCGGCTTTCATGCCGGCGATCCCAACATCATGAACCGCACCGTGCTGCTGGCGCGCGAGCATGGCGTCTGCATCGGCGCCCATCCCGGTTTTCGCGATCTGGCCGGCTTCGGCCGCCGCGATCTGCGCGAAAGCGCCGACGCCCTGGTCCACGACATCGTCTATCAGCTGGGGGCGTTGCGCGAATTCGCCCGCCTGCACGGGCTGCGGCTGCAGCACGTGAAACCGCATGGCGCGCTGTACATGCTGGCCGCGCGCGACGAGGCGCTGTCGCGCCGGCTGGTCGAGACGCTGCGTGAACTGGAGCCGACGCTGGCCCTGTACTGCATGGAAAACTCGGTGACCTGCCGCATCGCGCGCGAACTGAACCAGCCCGTCGTGCGCGAGTTCTATGCCGACCGCGACTACGACGCCAGCGGCTCCATCGTCTTCACCCGTCGCCCGCAGCCGCTGGACCCGGACAAGGTCGCCGCCAAGGTGCTGCGCGCCTGCGTCGACGGCAAGGTCCGCACCGTTGACGGCCAGGACATTGCCATCGACTTCGATTCCGTGTGCATCCACAGCGACACGCCAGGCGCGCTGGCGCTGGTGCGCGCCACGCGCGCGGCGCTGGACGAGGCCGGCATCCATGTCGCGCCGCCCAGCGTCACCGGACCCTGAACCCGCGCGCGCTTGCAACCCATACGAACATTCCAAGGAGAAAACCATGTCGTCACAGGAAATCCCCAGCCCCTTGCCCGGCACGTTCTATCGCCGGCCCAGCCCCGACGCGCCGCCGTTCGTCGAGCCCGGCGCGACGGTCGCGGCGGGCGACGTGATCGGCATCGTCGAGGTGATGAAGCAGTTCAACCAGGTGGAAACGCCGGTCGCCGGCGTGGTCGAGGCTTTCCTGGCCGAAGACGGCGACCCGGTGGATATCGGCCAGCCGCTGCTGCGCATTAAGGAGTGAGCGTTCCATGTCCGTGATTGACTCTTCCTACCGCCCGCGCCGCATTCACAAGCTGCTGGTGGCCAACCGAGGCGAGATCGCTTTGCGCGTGATTCGCGCCGCCCGCGAACTCGGTATGCGCAGCGTGGCGGTCTATAGCGACGCGGACCGCGACGCGCTGGCCACGCGCATGGCGGACGAGGCCGTGCACATCGGCCCGGCCCACGCCAGGCGCAGCTACCTGAACGTGGACGCCGTGTTGAAGGCCGCGCGCGAAACCGGCGTCCAGGCCGTGCATCCCGGCTACGGCTTTCTTTCGGAGAACGCCGCCTTCGCGCAGGCCGTCAGCGACGCGGGCCTGATCTTCGTCGGCCCGGATGCGGAGACCATACGGAAAATGGGCGACAAGGCCGCCGCGCGCGCCTGCGCCCTGGCGGCCGGCGTGCCGACCGTGCCCGGCAGCGCAGGCGTGGTGTCCTCGCTCGATGAAGCGCTGACGCATGCGGGCGGCATGGGCTATCCCCTGATGATCAAGGCGGCGGCCGGCGGCGGCGGGCGCGGCATCCGCGTGGTGCAGGACGAGGCCGAGCTGCGCGCGCAGATGCCGCAGGCCCAGGCCGAGGCGCAGGCGGCGTTCGGCTATGGCGGCGTCTACCTGGAACGCTACCTGCCGCGCGCGCGGCACATCGAAGTGCAGGTGCTGGGCGACGGCAAGAACGCCATCCATCTTTATGAACGCGAATGCTCGTTGCAGCGGCGTCGCCAGAAGGTATTCGAGGAAGCGCCCTCGCCCGCGCTGGACGCCGCCACGCGCCAGCGCCTGTGCGAATCGGCGGCGCAGCTGGCGCGCTCGGTCGGCTATCGCGGCGCCGGCACGCTGGAGTTCCTGTACGACGACAGCCGTGGCGCGCAGGATTTCTATTTCATCGAGATGAACACGCGCATCCAGGTCGAGCATCCCATCACCGAGGCCGTGACTGGCGTGGACCTGGTGCGCGAGATGCTGCGCATCGCCGATGGCGAGCCGCTGCGCTGGCGCCAGCAGGATATCTCGCTGCGCGGCGCGGCCATCGAATGCCGGCTCAATGCGGAGGACCCGCAGCGTAATTTCGCGCCCAGCCCGGGCCGCGTCGATCAGCTGCGCTGGCCGGGCGGACCGGGAGTGCGCGTGGATTCCATGCTGTATCCGGGCTGCACGGTATCGCCCTACTACGATTCGCTGCTGGCCAAGCTCATTGTCTGGGACGAAGACCGTGGCGCGGCGTTGTCGCGGCTGTCGCGGGCGCTGGACGAGGTCGAGTTGGAAGGCGTGCATTCCACGCTGGCGCTGCACCGCGCGCTGGCACAGGATCCCGAGGTGGTGGCGGGCGACTACCACACGAACTGGCTGGAAGCCTGGATGCGGGCGGAGCGGGAGGAGCAGCGATGAGCGTGCGCTACACCCATGGCGGCGACGAATTCATCTTCGCCGAGATCAGCGAGGACATGTCGCTGGAATCCTTCTTCAAGGGCATGGCCATCACCCGCGCGCTGCGCGAGCGCGCGGTCGACGGCGTGACCGAGATCTGCCCGGCCAACGCGTCCTATCAGGTGCGCTACGACCCCGATCGCATCGCGCCCGACGCGCTGCTGGCCCTGCTGCGCGAGCTGGAGGACGGCATCGACATGGCCAACCTCAGCCTGGACACGCGCATCATCGAAGTCCCGGTGTACTACAACGACCCATGGACGCACGAGACGCTGATGCGCTTTCGCGAGCGGCACCAGGACCCGGCATCCACCGATCTGGAGTACGCCGCGCGCATCAACGGCTTTACGTCGGTGCAGGCCTTCATCGACGCGCATGCCGGCTCGCCCTGGTTCGTGTCCATGGTGGGTTTCGTGGCCGGCCTGCCCTTCATGTTCCAGATGGTCGAGCGCGAGCGCCAGCTGCAGGTGCCGAAGTACCTGCGGCCGCGCACCGACACGCCCAGGCACACTGTGGGACATGGCGGTTGCTTCGGCTGCATTTATTCCGTGCGCGGCGCCGGCGGTTATCAGATGTTCGGCGTGACGCCCGCGCCAATCTTCGAGCCGGGCCAGCGCCTGGCGCATCTGCGGGATTCGATGGTGTTCTTCCGGCCCGGCGACATCGTCAAGTTCAAGCCCATCAATCGCGAGGAATACGACCGGGCCGAGGCCCAGGTCGAGGACGGCAGCTTCGCGCTGCGCATCCGTCCGGTTTCCTTCTCGCTCGCGGAATTCCTGCGGGCGCCGCAATCGTGCAACGCCCGCCTGCTGGAGACGCTACATGGCTGACGCTTCCCACATCGAAGTCCTCAAGCCCGGACTGGCCACCTCGGTGCAGGACAAGGGCCGCCAGGGCTACTACCACCTGGGCATTCCGCCGTCGGGCGCGCTGGACCAGTACGCGCTGGCGGCGGCCAACCTGCTGGTGGGCAATGCCGAGGACGCGGCGGTGCTGGAATGCACGCTGCTCGGCCCGGAATTGCTGTTCCACCGCGCCGCGCTGATCGCCGTGACCGGCGCCACCATGGCGCCGAAGATCGATGGCAAGCCCATGCCCTGCAACATGGCGCTGGCCGTGCCCGCCGGCAGCCGCCTGTCGTTCGAGTTCGTCTCGGCGGGCGCGCGCGCCTGCCTGGCCGTGGCCGGCGGCATCGACGTGCCGGTGGTGTTGGGCAGCCGCTCGACCTATACACTGGGCGCCATCGGCGGGCACGAGGGCCGCCGGCTCAAGGCCGGCGACAAGCTGGCCATCGGCCAACCCTCGCCGCGCGCGCGGGCCGGGCGCGAATTGCCCCTGGACCTGGCGGCGCACTGTCCCAAGACGCAGACGCTGCGCGTATTGCCGGGCCTGTACGATCATCGGCTGGAACCGGAATCGGCCGCCACGTTCTACCAGGACGCCTGGACCGTCACGTCCGAGGCCGACCGCATCGGCTACCGCTACAAGCAGGGCCGCGCGCTGCGTTTTCGCGAGCGCGAACAGCCCTTCGGCGCGGGCGCGGATCCGTCCAACATCGTCGACGCCTGCTATCCCATCGGCTCGATCCAGGTGCCGGCCGGCGTGGAGCCCATCATCCTGCACCGCGATGCCGTGTCCGGCGGCGGCTACGCCATGATCGGCACGGTCATCAGCGCCGACATGGACAAGGTCGGACAGATGCAGCCCAACCAGAGCGCGCGCTTCGAAAAGGTGACGCTGGAGCAGGCGCTGGCCGCCAGGCGTGAGCACCACGCCCGCTACGACCGTTTGCGGCAGGCGCTCAGCGGTTAAGACACCGGCATCCTCGACCGCGCCCTGAGCGGCGCGTTTTCCCCGCTTTCTTTCACGTTCCACGCCGCAGCCCGCAGCACGGGTTGCGCGCGTCGGCGCGTCCGTTGCAGTTGAACCGCAGCAAAGCACGCCGCAAGGCACGCAGCATCCGTCGCTTCATTCATCGCAGCACTGATTCCCGCCGGGAGATCGATCATGGCCAACCTGGTCCGCAACAAACCGTCCGACGAGACGGACAATTCCCTGCATGCCGTCGCCGATGCCGACCGCATGCCGCGCTACTCGCTCACCATGGCATGGTGGGCCGTGTGCAGCGCGATGTTCTATATCGTCGTGGGGGCGACGCTGGCGCTGAAGTACGGCGCGCGCAACGCCATCATCGGCATGGCGCTGTCGGTGGTCTGCTATGGCATCGTCAACGGCATCATCAGCCGCTACGCGATCCGCACCGGCCTGTCGGTGGCGCTGTTCTCGCGCAAGCTGTTCGGAACGTCCGGCGCGGCGCTGGCCACGCTGATCTTCTTCGCCACCGCCATCTACTACGCGGTGTTCGAAGGCGCCGTCATCGCCGTGGCGGCGCACCACCTTTATCCCGCCGTGCCGTACTGGCTGGTGGCGCTGGCGGTGGTGATCTACAGCGTGCTGCTGATCTTCGGCAGCGTGCAGCGTTGGCTAGACAAGTTCAACGGCGTGCTGCTGCCCTTCTATCTGCTGGGCCTGCTGCTGGCCGTGGTAATGGCCACGCGCGAATACGGCTACAGCGACGCCTGGCTGTCCTTCGGACCTGCTGGCGGCCCGGTGGAGGGCGGCTGGTGGGATGCGTTCGTGTACTACATGGGCGTGTGGATCCTGATGATGTTCACTTTCGACTATGCGCGTTTCGGCAAGCGCGAGGATCAGGCGTATCACAGCCGTTTCAATTTCGGCATGCCGTTCTACCTGGTGACCTTCCTGCTCAACGGCGTGGCCGGCATCTACCTGGTCAGCACGATTCCCAGCGATGCGGCGTTGTCGGAAGTGTCGGTGGTGCTGGCCCTGCTCAAGCTCATGGGATTGGGCGGCCTGCTGTTCGTCTGGATCACGCAGACCCGCATCAATACCGCCAACTACTACCTGGCCACCATCAACATGCAGGCCTTCTTCGCGCGCTTTTCCGGCATGCGCTGGCCCAAGGCCGCCTGGGCCGTGGCGGTGGGCGCGGTGACCTACGCGCTGATGCTGCTGGACGTGTTCTCGTATCTGCTGCAGGCGCTGGCCTACCAGGGCATCTTCGTCGTGTCCTGGGTCGCGGTGGCGCTGGTGCACATCCTGTCGGGCGATGACGGGACCGTGTCGTCCGGCGGCGCGGCGTTCAATCGGGCGGGCCTGACGGGCTGGTTCGCTGGCGCGATCTGCGGACTGGCCCTGATGCACACGGCGGGCTTCGCGGCCACGCTGGCCGCGCCGGCCAGCTTCGTGGTGTCGGCGCTGGTGTACCGGTTGTGCGCCGGCGCGGCGGGCCGGGTGGCTGCGGCCGGCTAGATCAGGGCGACGATGCGTGGTCGGTCACACCGGCCGCGCTTCGTATCAATCCATGCGGCGGCGCGCTTGCCCCGGCGTGTGTCCATAGCGGCGCTTGAACAGCCGCGAGAAATGCGACTGGTCGGCAAAGCCCCATTGATGCGCGACGCTGGCCACGGATACGGGCGCGCCGCGCAGCGCCTGCTCGGCGCGGTCCAGGCGCTGCTCGTGCAGCCACTGGACGAAGGTCTGGCCCGCGTCGCGGTACAGCGCGTGCAGGTAGCGCGTGGAGATGCCGCAGGCCTGCGCGGTGCGTTCCGGCGTCAGGTCGCGGTCGCCCAGGTGGCGGCGCGCGTAGTCCTCGATGCGGCACAGGTGCGCGGCGCGCACCGCCGAATCGCTGGAGGACAGCACGCGCGCATCGGCCTGCACCGAACAGACCAGCAGGTCCACCAGCTGCTGCGCGGCGAGTTCGCGCGCCGGGCCGTCGCCGCCATCCAGCTGCTGCCCGAGCTGCTGGCCGACCAGATCCACATAGGACGCGAACAGCCAGCCCGCGCCGCTGCTGGCGTCGAACGACAGCGCGCAATAGCGGTCGGGCGTGCGCAGCCGGCCGCGCAGCAGGGCGCCGGGCACCTTCAGCACCCACAACGCGTTGTCCTGCGCATAAGAGAATTCATAGGGGCTGTGGCCGTGTTCCAGCAGGAACGCGCCGGGCCGGCACAGCGTTTCGCGGCCGGCCTGGGCGAAGCGTATGCCGCTTTGGCGCGGCACCGTCACCAGATATTGCTCGTCGTTGCAGTCGCGCAGATGCGTCTTCAGCCGCCGGTAGCACAGCGGCGACGAGGCCAGCCGCGACAGCGACAGCGCGCCCAGCCGCCAGGAGCGCAGCGAGCCCTCGAAGCGCGCGGCGTCCTGGAATTGCAGTTGCAGGCTGAAGTAGGTGTTTCCGACCGCCGCCTCCCAGTGGCGGGAGCGGTCGGGAGCGGCCAGGCCGGCGGTGTCGTAGCGGGTGTCCACGGGACTGCCCTCCGCGTGCATAACAGACGCCAATCTGGATCAGCGAGCCGCGCGGGTCAATAAGTACGTACCCGAGCCGTGCAGCAGGGCTTGCCAGCCTGGCCGCACCACGATGGTGGTGGTGGGCTCCTCGATCACCGCTGGGCCGGCGATCGCGTCGCCGGCCAGCAGCTTGCCGCCGTCATACACCGGGGTGGCGGTCCAGGGGCCGTCGCCCTCGAACAGCATGTCGCGCATGTCCGTCAGCGCTCTCGCCGTATCGCCGTCGCCGCTTGGCAGCTCGGGCAAGGCGGGCTTGTCCACCGCGCCGGCCGCCATCACTTCCAGGTTCACCAGTTCGACCACGTTGTGCGGTTCGGCATAGGTGTAGAGCTGTTCGTGGCGCGCATGAAAAGCGCGCAGCAGCGCGTCCAGCGTGTCGGCGGTGACGGGGCCGGGCGGAACGTCCACCTGGCATTCGTGAATCTGGCCCTGATAGCGCATCTCGACCTTGCGGTCCAGGCTGATGCGTTCCGGCGCGAAACCGTCGGCCGCCAGCAACTCGCGGCCGCGCGCTTCCATGTCGCTGAACAGCTGGTCCAGCCGCGCCAGATCGGCGTGCTCGTCCAGGCGCATGACGGCGCTGGCCAGGAAGTGGTATTTGACGTCGGAGATCACCTGGCCAAAGGCGCACAGGCAGGAGGCGATCTTGGGCACCAGTACGTTGCGGCTGCCGATTTCCTCGGCCAGCGCGGTGATGTGCATGCCCGCCGCGCCCCCGGCGCAGACCAGCGCGAAGTCGCGCGGATCGTAGCCGTTCTCGATGGAGATGCGACGGATGCCGTTGGCCATGTTCAGGTTCACCAGCGTGCCGATGCCGTGCGCCGCGCGTTCCAGGCTCAGGCCCAGCGGCTCGGCCACGCCGCGTCGGATGGCGGCGACGGCGCGCTCGCGGTCCAGGCGGATGGCGCCGCCCAGCACCGCGTCCGGGCGCAGGTAGCCCAGCGCCATGTTGGCGTCGGTGACGGTCGGTTCCTCGCCGCCCTGGCCGTAGCAGGCCGGCCCGGGCATGGCGCCGGCGCTGCGCGGTCCCACTTCCAGCATGCCGAAGGCGTTCAGGTGGGCGATCGAGCCGCCGCCCGCGCCCAGCGTCTCGACGTGGATCATCGGCACGCCGATGCGGTGGCGCAGGAAATCGATGTTGCGGTTCAGGTTGGTCTGGCCGCCGCGCGCCAGGGTGATGTCGAACGAGGTGCCGCCCATGTCGACGGTGATGATGTTGTCGATGCCGAAGGGCGCGGCCACGTACAGGCCCGCCTGCGGCGCCGAGGCCGGGCCGGAGTTGATGGCGTTGACCGCGCGGCGGCGCATGATCTCGCCCACCGCCAGCCCGCCGTTGGACTGGAAGTAGCGCACCGCGCCGCGCGCGCCCAGGCCGCGGAAATAGTCGTCGATGCGCGCCACGTAGCGCGCCATCACCGGACTCAGGTAGGCGTTGACGATGGTGGTGGACGTGCGCGTGTATTCGCGCACCTGTGGATAAACCTCATGGCCGGCGCAGACGAACACATCGGGCATGGCCTCGGCCACCATCCGCAGCGCGCGCTGTTCATGCGCGGGATTGGCTGGCGCCCAGACGAAGGACACCGCCACCGCCTGCACGCCCTCGCGCTTGAAGACCTCGATGGCGGCGCGCACGTCGTCCTCGTTCAGCGGCTGGCGCACCGAGCCGTCGGCCAGCACGCGCTCGCGCACCGGCAGGCGCAGCCGGCGCGGCACCAGCTGCGGCGCCGGCGGGTAGTCGGCGTCGTAGCGGTAGCCCTCTTCCTTGTGGCCCAGGCGGATCTCGATGCTGTCCTCGTGGCCAGCGGTGCACAAGAGACCGACCTTGACGCCCTTCAACTCGATCAGCGCGTTCAGCGCCACGGTGGTGCCATTGATGCACAGATCGCAGTCGCGCACGATGTCCTCGACCGGGCGGCCCAGTTCTTCGGCCATCTGCGCCAGGCCGGCGGCGATGGCGCGGGTGCCGTCCTGCGGCGTGGATGCGCTCTTGAACAGGCGGATCTTGCCGTCGCGGCCCGCCAGCACGAAATCGGTGAAGGTGCCACCGGCGTCCACGCCGAGGCGATATTGTCCTTGCATGGTGGGCTCCTTAACGGGGATCGCGGGTGCGCAGGGCATGGGTGGAGGTCAGGTCGGGCTGGCCGTCGGCGCCGATGGCGACGCCGTACTCGGCCTGCGCGGCCTCGCGCGAGACCAGGCCGTTGCCGACGTCGCGCGCCACGTCCAGCGGCGCGCGGCTATAGGGATCGCCGTAGCCGCCCCCTCCCGGATTGACGTTGCGCGCGCGTTCGCCCGGCGTCACTTTCAGGATGGTGTTCTTGCGATGCGTGGTGACCTGGCCGTCGGCGTGACGGTGCTCCAGCCGGCCCAGCTTGCGCTCGGGCAGCGAGTTGTAGGCGCCGGCCGCGCCCCCGGTTGGAATCTGCCGGCCCTCGCCGAAAGCCACCACGGTCATCTCGTGGCCGATCGGCTCCACTTCCCACACGGTGCCGCTGCCGCCGCGATGCTGCCCGGCGCCGCCGCTGTCCTGCTGCAGGCCATAGCGATGGATGATGATGGGATAGGCGTATTCCAGCAGCTCGATGTCGCCCGAACTCAGGGCGCCGAAACAGCACAGCGGGCCGCAGGCGTGCCAGCCGTCCATCTGGCGCGTGGCGCCGGCGCCCGAGATGATCGAGGCCAGCACCATGGTCACGTACTGCTCGCCGGTCTTGGGATCCACGCCGGCGATATTGACGCCGCTGGCATGGCCCCAGGACGCCGTCACGCGCTCCGGCGCGGCGGCCTCGAAGGCCTGGCGCACCGCGTCGGTCAGCGTCTCCATCGGCGTGGTGGTGCAGTTCACGTGCGGCGCCGGCTCGCGCGCGTTGCACAGCGTGCCCGACTCGCCCAGGTCCACCGTCACGCAGCGGTACAGCCCGGCGTTGTAGGGCGGCGGCACTTGGGCGAACATCATCAGCCCCAGGTAGATGCCCGACAGCGAATTGCCCGCGTAGGAATTGATGAAGTACGGCACCTGCGGCGGGCTGTCGATGCGGATGTGCACGCTGTCGCCGTTGACCGTCACCGCCGCCGAGATGGTCATGTCGCCATGGCCGTGGCCGGCGTCCTCCAGCCGCGCGCGGCCGTGGTACGTGCCGTCCGGGATCGACGCGATCAGCGAGCGCATGTGCCGGTCGGCCATGTCCTTCAGCTCGGCGATGGCGGCCTGCACGGTGGCCAGCCCGTACTTGGCCAGCAGCGCGCGCAGGTGGCGTTCGCCGACGCGGCAGGCGCCGTATTGCGCGTTCAGGTCCCCTTCCTGGTCGCGCCGCGCCCGCATATTGCACAGCAGCAGGTTGATCACGTCGTCGCGCCGCACGCCGCGGTCCCAGAGCTTGACCGGCGGGATCCGCAGCCCTTCGGCGTACAGGTCGCGCGCATCCGGGTTGTACCCGGCCGGCACCGGGCCGCCGATATCGGTCAGGTGGCCCTTGCAGACCGCCCAGAACACCAGCTCGCCCTCGTGGAACACCGGCTTGTACATGCAGCAATCCAGGATGTGGCTGCCCTGGTAGACCGGGTCGTTGTGATAAATGATGTCGCCTTCGTGCAGGTCGTCGCCAAAGAAATCGGCGACCGCCTTCATGGCCGGGATCAGCGAACCCAGGTGAATCGGGATGTCCTGGCCCTGCAGGATCATTTCCGGGTGATGGTCGAACAGCGCGTTGCTGTAGTCGTGCGCCAGGTTGAAGACGCTGGAGCGGCCGGTCTTCTCCAGCGTCAGCGTCATTTCGCGTTGCGCCGTCTCCAGCGCGCCGCGCACCACGGCCAGCGTGATCGGGTCCACCGGCGCGCCGGCGGTTTGCTTGCTCATCATGTTCCCCTTGATCGAGCGCCGTCTTCGAGGACGGCCATGGGGCTACGTTAATGAGCGGGGGGCGGCGCTGGCTTGTACCGGAGCGCAGGAAAAATAGGCTGTGGAGGAACGGGGACGGATCGATCCGGAACCCGGCGGCGGCAGGGAAATCGGGCGGGATGCCTGTGGATAAGCCTGTTGGCTAGTCTGTGATCAAGCTGTTGGCAGGGTGTGGGCAGGGTGTGGATAGTGTGTGGGCAAGTGGCGGTTTTTCCCTATGGAACGCGACGGCAAGCCTGCTTTTTCCACCCTATTGGCAGACCAGCACTGCGCGGATCGAGGCCCGGGGGCGACGGATTCGCCGCCTCCCGGGGAGCGTCACGCCCTACCCTCGCGCCACCGCCGGCGCGCCGGCCGGTCCCTGCCGCCTGCGCCAGAACACATACGCCAGCGATACGCCGATCAGCCATGGCACGCCGATGATCCACGAGATGTTCCAGAACTCGGTGTCCAGCCCCATCGTGACCAGGATCCCGACCAGCAGCGCGATGCCGGTGATCTGGGCGATCGGGAACAGCGGCATGCGCACCGGCAGCGCGGCGCCGCGCCAGGCGCGACGGAAGCGCAGGTGCGTGACCAGGATCATGATCCAGACGAAGATGCCGCCGAACAGCGCCACGCCGAACAGGTAGTTGTAGGCATGCGGGCTGAAGAAGGACACGCTGGTGGTGGCCAGCACGCCCGCGCCGGAGATCAGCGTGGCGCGCAGCGGTGTGCCGTTGGCGGTGAGCTTGCCGACGAAGCCCGGCGCATAGCCGCCGCGCGACAGCGAGAACAGCATGCGCGAGGACAGGTAGATGTTGGTGTTCATGCTGGACAGCGCGGCGGTGATCACCACGAAGTTCATGATGCCCGCCGCCTGCGCGATGCCGGCGTGCGCGAACAGCTTCACGAAGGGGCTTTGCTGCACCACCTTCGCGCCGGCCTCGGTCCAGGGCAGGTAGGCCACCATGATGCCCAGCGCCAGCACATAGAACAGCGTCAGCCGCAGCACCATGGATTTGAGCGCGTGCGGGATGGCCTGCTTGGGGTTCTCCGCCTCGCCCGAGGTCACGGCCACGATCTCCACGCCGTAGAACGAGAAGATCGCCATCAGCACGCCCATCCATACGCCGCTGAAGCCGTGAGGCATGAAGCCGCCCTCCAGCCCGGTCAGGTTGTGCATGCCGACCGGCGGCCGGCCAGTGCCGATGCCGAACACGTGCGCCAGCCCGATGACGATGAAGGCCATGATGGCGGCCACCTTGATCAGCGCGAACCAGTATTCGAACGAGCCGAAGTTCGCCACCGACTTGCAGTTCACGTAGATCAGGATCAGCCCGAACGCCGCCGACCACATCCATACCGGCGTGCCGGGGAACCAGTAGGTCATGTACAGCCCCACCGCCACCGCCTCGCCGCCCACGGCCACGACCTGGATGATCCAGTAGGTGTAGCGCACCACGAAGCCGGCCCAGCGGTTCAGGTACATCTCGGCGTAGGTGCCGAACGAGCCGGCCGACGGATGCGCCACCGCCATCTCGGCCAGGCTGAACACCATGATGACCGCGATCAGCGCGGCGATGGCGTAGCTGATCAATACCGCCGGCCCTGCGTAGCCGATGGCGATGCCGCTGCCCATGAAGAGCCCGGTGCCGATGGCCCCGCCGATGGCGATCATGGTGATCTGGCGCTTGGTCAGCGCCTTGTGCAGGCCGGCCTCGCGCGTGGTGATGTTGGATGATTCCATGCCGCGTTCCCCTAGTTTGTGAATATGCGGTGTGCGATGGATGCGATGGGTGCTTTCAGGCCACGGCAATCAGGCCGCGGGCAGCAGGCGGTCCAGTTCGTCGATCACGGCGGCCTGCGTCAGCACGCCCGGCGACAGGCGCAGCACCTGGCCGCGCGTGTCGGCCAGCACGCCCTCGGTTGCGAGGCGCGCTTCCAGCGCCTGCGCGTCGATAGGCGCGGGCAGCTCGACCATGACGCTTCCGCCGCGTTCGCTGGCATCGCGCGGCGAGCGCAGCCGGTAGCCCTTGGCATCGGCCAGCGCGATCAGCTTGCGCGATAGCGCCTGGTTGTGCGCGCGCATGCCCTGCGCGGCCGGCGACAGCAGCCAAGACAATCCCGGCGCCGAGGCCACGTAGGGCAGAAAGGACGGCGTGCCGTTGTCGAAGCGGCGCGCCTGCGTGGCCAGCGAGTATTTGTCCAGGTCCCAGTTGAAGGGATCGGGCTGGCTGAACCAGCCCTGCACCAGCGGCTGCAGGCGCTCGTCCAGCAGCGCCGGGTTGATGTAGGCCAGGCCCGCGCCGGGCGCGCCGCAGAGCCACTTGAGCGTGGTGGTGGCGGCGAAGTCGATGGCGGGGGCGCTGACGTCCACGTCGACGATGCCGGCGGCCTGGGTGATGTCCACCGCGATCAGGCTGCCCTGCGCGCGGCCATGGGCGGCCAGCCTTTGCAGGCCGGCGCGCTTGGACGCGGTCGAGGTGACCAGGGTGATGATGGCCAGCGCCACGTCGTCCTGCCAGCGCGCGATATAGCCGTCGTCGGTGACGTAGCCGGCGGCCGCGTCCACCGGCACCGTGTCCAGCGTGTAGCCCAGCAGCGGCGCCAGGCCGGTCAGCATGTAGTGCAGGCTGGGGAAGCAGTCTGCGGCGATCAGCACGCGCTTGCCGGTCAGCCGTGCGCGACCCAGTGCGCCGACGAACTGCGCGAAGGCCTGGGTCACGTTCTCGGCCGCGTAGACCGCGTCGGCCGGCGCGCGCAGCAGGCGCGCATACAGGTCCAGCACCTGGCGGCGCGCCGCCAGGTGCTCGTCCCAGCGTTGCAGGCCGGGCCTGCACCAGCTGGTCGTGAAGCCTTCCAGCGCCGCGCGCATGGCGGCCTGCTGGCCGGGGAACATGCCGACCGAGTGGTACAGCAGCCAGCCGGCCTTGTCGTGTTCCTGGGGTGTGGTGCTCATGGGGATCCTTGGATGTCGCGGGCGCGGCGCGCCGTCAGAAAATGTGGCGCAGGCCGACGCCCAGGCCGGTCTGGTTGTTCTTGCCCGGCATCTCGGCGTTGGCGCCGCCGCTGGTCCGGTTGAAGTCCACCGTGCCGTACACCTGGGTGCGCTTGGACAGGCTGTACTCGGCCAGCAGCACGGCGGCGTGGCGCTTGCCGCGGTTGCCTTCGAAGCCGTTGATGTTCTTGGCGTCGCTGTAGTAGTAGGCGCCGGTCAGCGCCAGGCGCGGCGTGGCCTGGTAGGTCAGGCCGGTGTACAGCGTCATGTCCTTGCGCGGGTTGGCGCCGGGCGAGCCCTGCGCGACGGTGCGCGTCGGCGCGTTCAGCAGGCTGTCGACGAAGCCGCTGGCGTCGCGTCCGCCCATGTAGCCTACGAAGAGCTTGGCCGCGTCCAGCGCGTAGCGCGCGCCCAGGCCCCACATGCGCTGGGCGCGGTCGTCGGGGTCGCGCATTTCCTGGTAGGTGCCGCCAAAGCTCAGCGGGCCGGCGTCGTAGGATGCGCGCGCGCCCCAATAGCTGCCGCGCCGCATGCTGCCGAACTGGTTGCCGAAGCCGTAGGTCAGGCCCAGGTTCAGGCCGCCGAACTTGCCGGCGTAGGTCAGCAGGTTGTCCAGGCGTCCGACCGTGATCAGGAAGGGCCAGGAATTGCCCATGTAGTTGCCCACGGTCAGCGGGTCGAACTCGCCGAAGAAGTTGAAGGACTCGGCGCCCTGGCGGCCCGCCGTCAGCGTGCCCCAGCGGTCGTTGGACAGGCCCACGTAGGCGTAGCGTCCGAACAGCCGGCCGTTCTGGTTGGCCATGCCGGTCTGCGGATCGAAGCCGTTCTCCAGGCGGAACACGGCGCGGCTGCCGTCGCCCAGGTCTTCATCGCCCTTCAGGCCGAAGCGGCTGTTGGTGATGGCGCCGTTGGCGAGCTGCAGCTTGGAGCCGCCGCCGTCATCGACGTGATTGGTGTAGCGGATGCTCTGGTCGATGATCCCGTACAGCGTCACGTTGCTGGCGCTCTGGGCCTGCGCACAGGCGCACAAAGCCAAGCCCGCGGCCGTCGCGGCCGCGCGGAGATTGCGTTGCATGGTCTACCTTCCCCTGATTGTCGGTATGTGGAACAGCGAAGACGGCGCAATGCGCCGGCCGCGGCATGAGGCGGCCGGCCGGTCCGCGGCGGTTCAGCGCGCGCGGCGGATGAAAGCGGAGAGGCGGTCCATGGCCTCGGTGAGCTGGGCGTCGCTGCGCGCGTAGCACAGGCGGATCTGGCGCGCGGATGCCGCGCCGAAGGCGATGCCGGGTGCCAGGCCGACGCCGGCCTCGTGCACGGCGCGCTTGCAGAACGCCAGCGAGTCGTCGATGCCGTCCACGTCGAACATCACGTAGAAGGACGCCTTGTTGGGCACGATGCGCACGCGATCCAGCGCCGCCAGCCGGTCCAGCACGATGGCGCGGCCGCCGCGGCAGCGCTCGACGAAGGAACGCACGAAGGCTTCGCCCTCGTTTAGCGCGACCACGCCGCCGGCCTGCAGGAAGGCCTGGCCGCCGCTGGTGTTGAACTGGATCAGTTTCTCGAAGGTGTCGACCATGCCGCGCGGATAGATCAGCCAGCCCATGCGCCAGCCCGTCATGGCCCAGGACTTGGAGAAGCTGTTGACCACGAATACGGGGTCGTCCGGCGCGGCGATTTCCAGGATGGACGGCGCGTGGGGGCGGTCGTAGACGATGCGCTGGTAGACCTCGTCGGCGATGATGGCGATGCCGCGCCCGCGCGCCCAGGCCAGCAGCTCGCGCTGCTGCGCGTCTTCGAGCATCCAGCCGGTGGGGTTGCCGGGCGAGGCGTAGTAGATGGCGCGGGTGCGGCCGTCGCAGGCGTCGAACAGGCGCTGCAGGTCCAGATGCCAGCCGCTGTCGTCATGGTCCAGCGCCACTTCGCGCGCCTCGCCGCCGGTGATGGTGATGGCGCGCAGGATATTGGGCCAGGACGGCGTGACGCAGACCACGTTGTCGCCCGGCTCGACGATGGCCTGCGCCACCAGCATCACGGCGTTCATGCCGGCGCAGGTGGCGGCGATGCGTTCATCATCGAGCCGCACGCCGCAGAGGCGTTCGTAGTAGCCGGCGATGGCCGCGCGCAGCGCGGGAATGCCGCGGTTCTGCGAGTAGAAGGTATGGCCCGCGGCCAGCGCCTGCGCCGCCGCGTCGCTATAGGCCTTGGGCGTGGGCAGGTCGCTCTCGCCGGCCCACAGGCCGATGACGTCGTCGCGGCCCTGGCCCAGGCGCCAGACATCGATGATGGGCGAATCGGGCATCGTCAGGATCGATGCTCTGGTGGGGTTCATGGCCTTGTCTCCCATGATTATGAATTCTGGATTCAGTTTTTATTTTGTGCGTGAAGATTAGGTCTGGCCCGGGCAAAAGTCAAACCTCGCAAGCGTGTTTTCGGACGCGCGGGAGCCTGGGAAAAACCCGAATCAGCGCGCTACGCCTCGACCAGCGCCAGCACCCGGCATGGGCTGCCCGAACCGCGCCGGATCTTCAAGGGGGGCGTGATCAGGATCGCGCCCGTGGGCGGCAGCTGGTCCAGGTTCACCAGGCTGGCCAGCCCGTAGCGGTTGTTGCCGTGCATCACCGAGTGGCAGGGAAAGGGCTGCGTGAAGGCATGGGCCTGGCCGGCGTCGGTGCCCACGCCTTCGGTGCCCCAGCCCACCACGTCGCGCTCGCGCGCCAGGAAGGCCGGCAGATCGGGATGGCCGCCCGGCGTGTGTGCGCCGTCGTCGCGCAGGTTGAGAAAGGCGGCGGGATCGTCGCGCTGCGACCAGTCCGTGCGCATCAGCACCCAGCTGCCCGGCGCGATGCGGCCGTGCTCGGCTTCCCATTGCTCGACGCGCTCGATGGTGAGCAGGTAGTCAGGGTTGTCGCGCGCCTCGGCCGACACGTCGATGACGCAGGCCGGCGCCACCAGCTTCTGCACGTCTATCGTTTCGGTAGTGTTGTTCGGGTAGTCCTTGCCGGTGATCCAGTGGATCGGCGCGTCGAAGTGCGTGCCCGTGTGTTCGCCGCAGGAGATGTTGTTCCAGTACCAGGCCGGCCCGCGCTCGTCGAAGTTCGAGATCTCGTCCAGGCGGAACGGCGCGCTCTGTCCGTATTGCGGCGGCAGCGGGATGATGGGCGTGCGCGCGTGCAGCGTCTGGCTCAGGTCCACCACGCGCACGGAACCGCTTTGCAGGGCTTGCGCCAGGGTCTTCAGCATGTCGATGCTCCTAGTGTTGGGCGAGCGGCGGCGTCGCGGGCAGCAGCTTGCCGGGGTTGAGGATGCCGCGAGGATCCAGCGCGGCCTTGATGGCCCGCATGGCGGCCAACTCGGCCGGGCTGCGGGTATGGCCGAGGACGTCGCGCTTCTTGGCGCCGATGCCGTGTTCGGCCGACACTGAGCCGCGATGCTCGCGCACGATGCCGTAGACCATGGCCTCGACGGCATCGGCCAGCGCGGCCTGGCCGATGCCCTGTTCGTCTGGCACCTGCACGATCAGGTGCAGGTTGCCGTCGCCCAGGTGGCCGTAGGCCAGCACTGTGCTGGCGGGCCAGGCCTGGCGCAGCGCCGCGTCGCAGCGCTGCGCGGCGAGGCCGATGTCGGCGATCGCGAAGCTGACGTCGAACGCGACCAGGTCCGGCAGCAGCATCCGGAATTCGGCGGTGGCGTCGCGCACGCGCCAGAATGCCGTCGCGTCGGACGTGGACTGCGCGATGGCGGCGTTCTCAATTACGCCGGCGTCCAGCATGGCGCCCATGAACTGCTCGAATGCGGCCTGGTGGCCGTCGCTATCGGCGCCTTCGGATTCCAGCAGCACATAGAACGCGTGCCGGCTGGACAGCGGCGCGCGCAGCGCCGGCACCTGCGCCAGCATGTAGTCCAGGTAGCTCGGCCACATCACTTCGAAGGCCGAGACGCCGGCGGGCAGCCGGCGCTGCGCCTCGGCCAGCAGCCGGGTCACGGCGTCGTAGCCGGACAGGCCGCAATATGCAGTCGCCACCGCCTGCGGCCTGGGCCGCAGGCGCAGCACCGCGCGCGTGATGACGCCCAGCGTGCCTTCGCTGCCGATCATAAGGTGGCGAAGGTCGTAGCCGGTGTTGTCCTTCACCATCTTGCGCGTGCCATCCAGCACGCTGCCGTCGGCCAGCACCGCTTCCAACCCCAATACCTGGTCGCGCGCCATGCCATAGCGGATCACGCGGTTGCCGCCGGCGTTGGTCGCGAGATTGCCGCCCAGCGTGCAACTGCCGCGCGCGCCCAGGTCCAGCGGAAACAGCAGGCCCGCACGCGCCGCCGCCTGCTGCACGGTTTCCAGCGGCGCGCCGGCCTGCACCGTCATGGTGGCCGACAGCGGGTCGATTTCCTCGATGGCGTCCATGCGCGCCAGGCTCAGCGCGATGTCGCCGGCCGTGGTGCAGGCGCCGCCCGCAAGGCCCGTCAACCCGCCCTGCGTCACTACGGGCTGGCCGTGTCTGTTGCAGATGGCCAGCGCGGCCGATACCTGCGGGGTATCGCGCGGCCGCAGCAGCGCCAGCGGCGCCTGCGCCGGCAGGCCGCTCCAGTCGGCATGGCGGTGTTGCTGGATCTGCGCGCGCGGCAGGACGGCATCGCCGCCGAGCACGCGGCGCAGTTCGGACAGGATATCGAGGGCGGGCATGCGGCGTCTCCTGGCGGTGCGTGATATTCAGCGTCGGGGGGCGGGCCGTTCGCTCAGGCAGGCGAGCAGCGCGACGGCCAGCAGCGAGGCGGCGGCGAACATGTACATGGCTACGTCCAGGCGCGACGTCAGCGTCTTGATCCAGCCGACGATGTAGGGCGACACCAGTCCGGGCGCGTTGCCGACGGACGTGATGACCGCGATGACGACCGCGGCGGAAGCGCCCTGGTAGGCGGCGGTGGGCAGGTTCCAGAACACGGGCAGCGAGGCCATCAGTCCGAACATCGCGATGCTCAGCACGGCCATCGACGCGCTCACGCTGTCGGCCACCCAGGGGCTGGCAGCCCAGCCCGCCGCCGCGGCCACGGACAGCGCCATTAGCACCGGCCGCGTGTTCTGGCGGCGGTCGACATAGGCGCCGACGCCCCACATCGCGACAATGGCCACGCCCCAGGGAATGGCCGAGATCAGGCCGATGGACAGCGGATCCGCGACGCCGGAGGACTTGATGATGGTGGGCAGCCAGAACACGAAGCCGAAGAAGGACATGCCGTAGCAGGCATAGATGCCCGACAGGATCCAGAGGCGCGCGCCGCGTAGTGCCTGGCGCACCGGCGTGTCGTCGACCCCTTCGCGTTCTGCCTGCAGCAGCGCGTTCAACCTGCCGGCTTCTTGCGGCGTCAGCCAGCGGGCCCGTTCCGGCGAGACCGGCAGACAGTACAGCGTGGCCAGGCCCAGCAGCACCGAGGGCACGCCTTCGATCAGGAACAGCCATTGCCAGCCGGCATAGCCGCCCAGTTCGTGGAAATGATGCAGCACCGCGCCGGAAACCGGCCCGACCACGACGCCGGCGACCGCGATGGCGGTCATGAACGCCGCCGTCATCCTGCCGCGGTGCTCGCGCGTGAACCAGCCAGTGAGGTAGAAGATGACGCCGGGAAAGAACCCCGCCTCGGCCATGCCCAGCAGGAAGCGCATGATGTAGAACTGCATTGGCGTTTGCACGAACATCATGCCCGCCGACACCAATCCCCAGGACACCATGATGCGCGCCAGCCAGCGGTGCGCGCCGTAGCGCCGCAGCAGCATGTTGCTGGGCACTTCGAACAGCACGTAGCCGATGAAGAACACGCCCGCGCCCAGGCCGTAGACGGCTTCCGAGAAGCCCAGGTCGTCCAGCATGTCGAGCTTGGCGAAGGCGATGTTCATGCGGTCCACCTGCGCGAACAGGTAGCACACGAACAGGAAGGGCATCAGGCGCCAGGCCGCCTTGCGGAACAGCTTGCGGTCGGCGTCGGGCGTATCGGCTGCATCGGAAAGGCTGTTGCGCATGGTCGTCTCGCTGACGGGAGTGGGACGTCTGGAATTGGCGGCGCGGCCGGGGATGCGCTAGGCGGGCGCCGCGGCCGCCAGGGCCGACTGCAGGCCCTGCTTGAGCAAGTCGATGTCGCTGGCCGCCACCGCCATCCGGTAGCCCTGGCCGTGAGCCTGGCGCGCCGCCTCGGCGCTGCCGGTGTAGATGCCGCAAGGCAGGCCGTGCGCGCGGGCGGCGGCCAAGACCTGCGCGCAATCGTGCCCGATCACGTCGGGATCGGAGGAGCCGCGCGACAGGGACAGATCGCCAGTGCCGATGAACAGATAGTCGATCCCGGGCAGCGCCGCGATGGCCTGCGCGTTTTCCACGCCGGCCACGGTCTCGATCATCAGGCCGACCGAGACCTGCGTGTCGGCTTCCAGCATGGCGGCGACGCCGCCCAGCAGCGGCCGTACGCCGCCGGCCGAGCGGCTGCCGCGCGGCGGGTAGCGGCTGGCGTCCAGCGCGCGCCGCGCGTCGTCGACGGTTTCGATCAGCGGCACCAGCACCGAGGCCGCGCCGGCGTCCAGCGCTTGCGCGATGGCGGCGTGGGTGTTGTCGGCGCAGCGGGCGATGACGGGTACGCGCTGGCCGGTCGAGGCGATGGCGGCCTCGACCGTGCCGCGCTCCCACAGGCCGTGCTGCAGGTCCAGCACGATGGCGGCCGGGCGCGCATGCGCGGCGAACTCCGCCATGGGCGCGCTGCCCAGGGCCAGCCAGACCAGGTCGATGGCGGTGTTGCCCGCCAGGATCGGCTTGAGGGAAGGAAACAGCATGGAAGGCGCTCCTGTTCCGCGCGGCTCGAAGCGAGTTGTGGCGCAGTTTATTTGTTTTGAATTCAGGATTCAGAATGTTTTTTCAGAATAGGAATGGCTGGCGCAAAAGTCAAACCTGTCCTGGCCCATTTGCTTAATAGCTCGGGTAAACGAGCATTTCGCCGCGTATTCGGGGTCAGGATCTCAGGGATAGCGAGCATGGTGTGCGCCGATACGCTGATCGACAATCCGGCATCAGCTCTATAAATTGAATTCAGAATTCTTTTATTTGGCATGTCGTCGCGCAAAGCGATGAACGGCGCGCCAGGCGGAGAAAGGAGCGGGCATGGACGTCGTGATGTTCCTCACATGCAGGGCCGGCCGGCTGGCCGGTGATGCGTTGGTGCGCCGGCTGGCCGCGAGCGCTTCGGCCATTCCGGGATTGCGCGAGGCGCTGTTGCACGAGCCGGCCAGCGCGTCCGATCCCTGCCTGGAAACGGAAGCGCCGCCCACGCTGGTGGCGGAACTGCATTTCGACAATCTGTTGGCGCTGGAAGCGGCGGCGACGGCCCGGGGCGCGCTGGCGCGCTGGCTGGACCCGCGTGTCGACCCCTGGCTCGGGCAGGCGGACATCAGCCACCAGGCCATGATGTCGCGCCGCTATGCCGCGGCGCCGGGCGGCTGCACCTATCTGGTCGCCTATCACGGGCATGCCCAGGATCACGATGCCTGGCTGGGTCATTACCTGGATCGGCACGTGCCGCTGATGTTGCGCCTGCCGGGACTGCGCGCACTGGAGGTCTGCACGCGGCTGGACTGGCGCGGCGGGCTGCGGTGGCCGCGCGAGGATGCAGTCCAGCGCAACAAGGTCGTGTTCGACGATGCGTTCGCGCTGGACGCGGCCCTGCGCTCTGACGTGCGCATGGAGATGCGCCGCGATTTCGAAGCCTCGCCCATTTTCCACGGCGGCAACGTCCACTACCCGATGACAACGCGCAGCGCGCCGATGCATGCTTCCTCCGCCTCTCTTTCCGCTACGGAGCGTCCATGATCCAGACCCAGACCCCAGACCCGGCCGCGCGCGCGCATGCGAGCCCTGCCCTGCTGCCCAACCCCATGCGCGGCCCGAATCCATTCAAGCTGGGCGTGTTCTCGGCCAACGCTGATGGCGGCCTGAGCTTCACCACCGTGCCGGAACGCTGGGCCGCGCGCTGGGACGAGGTGCAGCAGGCCGCCGTCATCGCCGATCGCGGCGGCATGGACTTCTTCCTGCCCATCGCGCGTTGGAAGGGCTTCGGCGGCACGACACAGGCGCGCGAATGGTCGTTCGAGACCTTCACCTTCGCCGCCGCGTTGGCCGCCGTCACGCAGCGCATCGCACTATTCATGACCGTGCATGTGCCGCTGGTGCATCCGCTGTACGCGGCCAAGGCGCTGGCCACGGTCGATCACATCAGCCACGGGCGCGCCGGCCTGAACATCGTCTGCGGCTGGAACCCCGACGAGTTCGCGATGTTCGGCCAGACGCTTACCGACACGCCTTACGTGCAGGCCGGCGAGTGGGCCGAGATCCTAGAGCGCCTCTACAGCGCGACGGGACCGCTGGATTTCGACGGCCGCTACTACCAGCTCAAGCAGGCGGTCTCCAAGCCCGCCGCGTTGCAATCGCCGCGCCCGGTCACCATGAACGCCGCCTTCGGCGGACCCGGCCGCGACTTCGCCGCGCAGCATTGCGACTATCTCTTCACCACCTTCACCGACATCGAAGGCGGCCGCCAGCACATCGCCGATGTGCGCGCCCGCGCGCTCAAGACCGGGCGCGACGTCGGCGTGTACACGGTCGCGCACGTGGTCTGCCGCGAGACCGAGCAGGAAGCGCGCGACTACTACGAGCATTACTCGCGCGTGCACGAGGACACGGCGGCGGTGGACTATCACATGAAGCAGAAGCAGGGGTTTTCCAACAGCCACGACGCGCAGGCCTACCAGCAGTACCGGCAGCGCTTCGCCGCCGGCACCGGCAGTTATCCGCTGGTCGGCACGCCCGAGCAGATCGCGGCCGAGCTGGCGCGCATGCACGAAGCGGGCTTCGGCGGCGCGGCGCTCACCTTCGTCAACTACGTGCAGGAGCTGCCCTACTTCTGCGAACGGGTTCTGCCCCTGCTGCGCGACGCCGGCCTGCGCGTCGAGTGAGGTTCGTCATGAGCGCTCCCGCCCTGCCCCGCGCGCCGGCCGCCGGCATTTCCTCCGAGGCGTTCCGTGCCGGCATGCGCCACCTGGCCGGCGCCGTCACCGTGCTGGCCGCCAGCGGCGCCGATGGCGCGCCCATCGGCCTGGCGGCGACTGCCGTCTGCTCGCTCAGCGCCGAGCCGGCCGCGCTGCTGGCCTGCGTCAACCGCGATACTTCGCTGGGCCGCGTCATCGCGCCCGGCATGGCCTTTTCCGTCAACGTGCTGGGCGCCGGCCATGAGCGGCTGGCGCGCGCCTTCGGCGGCATGCTGGGCCTGGACCAGGAGGCGCGCTTCGCGCTGGGCGCATGGTCGCGGCCCGATGGCCAGACGCCCGTGCTCAATGACGCGCTGGTCTCGTTCTCGTGTCGCGTGTTCCAGCTGATCGAACATGCCAGCCACCTGATCGTGATCGGCGCGGTCGAGCGCGTCACGCCCGCCGAAGGCGCGGCGCTGCAACCCAGCCTGGTCTATCACCATGGCAATTTCGGCAGCCTGCACGCCACCGTATAATTCCCCGGCTCGTTTGAATTCTGAATTCATGTTCCACCGGGAGTTCACGATGGCCCAAGACAGTGCCAAGCTTGTCAAATTGCCTCGCCGCACCGCGCTAAAGCAGACCACGCTGAGCGAATCGGTGTACGCGGAAATCCGTTCGCGCCTGCAGCGCGGCGAGATCGGCCCGAACGACCGCGTGCTGGACTACGAAGTGGCCGAGGAGTTCGACTGTACCCGCATGCCCGTGCGCCAGGCCCTGCTGCGGCTGGTGAGCGAGGGCTACCTGATCGGCACCACGCGCGGCTTCGTCACGCCCACGCTGACCAACGACGACATCCACGAGATCTTCGAAGTGCGCCGCCTGCTCGAGCCCAGCGCGGCCGCGGGCGCCGTCGCCATCCTGGACGACCGCCAGGACGCCGCGCTCAAGCGCGCCTTCCAGAAGGCCGTCAAGGCCCACGACAAGCGCGACGCGGCCCTGATGATCGAGGCCAACATGGAGTTCCGCGACGTCTGGCTGGGCGCCGTGCAGAACGCGCGCCTGCAGGACACCATCCGCCGCTTCACCGACCACGCGCAGCAGGTGCGGCTGGGCACGCTGAGCGACCCGGGCACGCAGAAGATCGTGGTCGACGGCATGCGTGCGCTGCTCGAAGGTTTCCTGGAACGCGATCCGCGCAAGATCAAGACGGCCATGCTGGCGTTCATCGTCAACGCGGAGCAGCAGTATTTCGCGCTGCTGGGCGGACACGACTGAGCGGGTCCGTGGCGCGCCGGCCGGTCGGCGCATGAGGCCACCGCAAGCCGGCGGGCGATGAACGGGTCGTGAGCGCCGACCGTTCGCGTCGGCGGCGAGGACTATGCGCAAGCGCCTGTGGATAAGCGACGGGCTGTGGATAAGCGGCATCTGTGGATAAGCCGCAGGTCGCTTGAACACTCGCCGCTCAGCTGCGCGGCAGATCGAATTCAGGGAACCTGCTGACCATGCGCGTCACGCAACAGGAAACCGCTGCGAGCTGGAACCCTCAGCCGCCGACGCTGGCCCGCATCAAGCGCTTGAATCCCGGAATCCGCACGCTCAGCCCGAACGCCAGATCGCGCCACCATGCCGGCAGGTCCGCCTGGAAACAGGGCGTGAGCGCGCGCGACAGCAGCTGGAAGGCCTGCACCCGCCTGCGCCGTTCCCGCGCGTAAGCCAGGAACCCCGCTTCGATGTCACCCGTGCGGCGCAGCCCGCGCGCCAGGGCCAGCGCGTCGCCCATGGCCAGTGTCGATCCCAGGCCCAGCTGCGGGCTCATGGCGTGGGCGGCATCGCCCACCAGGCAGATGCGGCCCTGCGCCAGCCGCTTGGGCCAGGCGTGACGATAGGTGGCGAAGCTGAACTGCGAGTGATCGCGGATCTGGTCCACCACGGGACGGCTTTGCGGCCAAAAGCGGACCAGCTCGGCCTTCCACGCTTCCAGGTCCGATGCCTGCCATTGCGCATGGCGGGCGACGGGCAGGCTCCAGAACATCGCGATGTCCAGTTGCGCGCCGGTGTAGCTGCACGGCATCAGCCCGAACAGCTTGCGCGGACCGTGCATGCGCTGATGCAGGATGGTCGGCCATTGCCAGTCCGCCACGCTGATCATGCCGTTCAGGGCGCCCCAGGCATAGGGCGAGGTCGGCGCCGACAGGCCGCATTGCTGCGCCAGGTCGGAGCCCGAGCCGCTGGCGATCACCGCGCCTTCATAAACCTGCTCATGTTCGCCCCAGCGCAGCAGCACGCGATCGCGGGAGGGCTCCAGCGCGGCGATCGGCGCGTCCAGAAGCAGGCGCACGCCCAGCTCGCCCGCGCGCTGCTGCAACACCCGCGTCATCGCGGGCCGCGTCACGGCGCGCGCCGGCAGGTCTTGCGCATAGGGGATGTCGACCAGCAGCCAGGAACGGTGGCTGCGGCCCTCCAGGCGGTGGATGGGCACGCTGGCTTGGGCGAAGGCATCGAGGGCGCCCAGCTCGCGCAGGGCCAGCAATCCGCCCGGCTGGATCAGCATGCCGGCCCCCACGGGGGCCAGCGTGGGGTGGCGTTCGAAGACGTCGACCTCGGCGCCTTCGCGCGCCAGCGCGATGGCACAGGCCAGGCCGGCGGTGCCGGCGCCGATGATGGCGATGCGGGGGGTCATGCTTGTGAAAAGTCGGTGGACAACCAGCGTATCGGGGACAGCTTGAATCGGGTGCGGATTTTTCGTGTCCTTTTCTTGGCGCTCTCTGCAAAGACTTAGACTCTGGTGCTTTGCAGAGAGATAAGCTATTGATTTATATGGTATTGAGAGAACGTCTCTCTGCGGCTCTCTAATTTTTCTTTGCTCTTGTCTCTGTCAGTCGCCAGCACGGCGCCGTGTCCGATCCGGTGTTGACGATCACTCCATGGCGGCGCTGTCTGGTCAGCAGGTTACTGATCTTGTTGTACTTCTGCTTGTCGTCAAGAGCATCGCTTAACTTGTTCATCAGGAGTTTGTTGATCTCGGCACGGGTCGCCTGACCAAACTTCTCCAGATAATCGGTCAGCAGTTTGACGTAGAACTCGTCGTCTTGCGCCCGGGTGCGGATGTAATCGGCCTTGTTCGCCGTCGCCTCGGCTACGGAGGCTGATACGTGGAAGTTGGGTTTGCGCCCTTCGATCAGCTTGCTGCGCCGCAAGCGCGTGGCGGCTTCGTCAGGGATAGGCAACTTCTTCTGCACACGATCAAGTGCCAGCACATCCGCCAGCGGCAGATCGGTGTTCTGGATCAGCAATCGACTGTAAGCCGGGTCCACCACGCCGCCATAGATCGTCAGCCTGACTGCGCCGGGATCGCTCAGGTCGTAGTCTGGCAATGGAAAGTAGCGTCTTGCCTGCCCTGTATAGATGGAGTGGATGCCATAGCCCATGGTGTCGATCATGTTCAGCTCGACCATTGCCTGGGCCAACGCCGGATTACGGTATCGGCGTGGCGTCTTGTCACCCTGGATGTACTCGTCGGGTTGTCCTTCGAAGAAGTTGCCTTCATTCTCGAATACCAGTCTGTCCGGCAATTCCGTCACCACCACGCGACCATTGCGGGTGTAGTCCTGATGTGCAAGGCAGTTGTGCAGGGCCTCCAATACGATCTTCTGGTCGTACTTGGATACCTCGATAGGCAACAGTTCATCTTGGGGCAGCAGTCGAAGCTGGATGTTGCGAATGCGCTGGTAGAGTTGCGTCGTGCTCAACAAAAAAGGCGGCCCGAAGTGCTCATAGGCCCGTTCCTGGCCTTCCAGTTTCCAGGTCAGTTGTGCGGGGTAGGGAGACAGGCGGTAGGACGATTCAGCCTTGCCGAGCAACAGCAGTGCGGCACGAGTGATTTGGCCACTTTGCGTGACGCGCGCGCGATCAAGGAATGATGCCAGTGGCCAACTCGCCACCTCACCAGATTGGAAACGGTTGGCGTACTTCTGTGCGAAGGACTCCCGCGCTTTTCTTACCGCGGCCTCATCCAGATCATCCAGCGTGGCGCCAGGAACCACCTGCGCCGTCCAATCTTGAGCAAGTGTCTGGTGGCGAATATCATCCAGCTTGTCCAAGCCCAGTGACGTCAGGCTTTCGCCAGCGCGGGCATAGTAGTGGCCTTTCCAGGCAATCGGGATGCCCTGCGGCGCAGCAGGAATCTCGAACATCAGCACGCGGCCATCGCAGTGTTGCAGTTCATGGATTTCACGGAAGGTGATGCGAGGTTCTGCATTTTCCGCAATCTGCATCTTCAACGAGTGGAGGCGTTCGGGTTGCGGGCGATAGTCCGTGCCGACCACGCGACGGCTTTTGTTGTTCACACCGAACACCAGCCAGCCGCCATCGGTTCCGCGCAGGTTGGCTTCGTTTGCCAGCGCGGAGAAGTACTTGCCGATATCGTCGGTACTGTAGTCGCTACCTGCTTGCTTGAACTCCGCCACCTCGTTCTCCCAGGTGGCGATCAGGCTGTTCAGTTGCAGGCTCAAGTCTGGTTGGGTCATTGGTTTTCCTCTACCCGTCCCTATCACTTCGACCAAGCGCGTTCGACAGTGATCCGCCTGCTTCAGCAGCAGTTTCACTTCCCAATACAAAAACTGGAAAAAATCTCCCCCAGCAAATCATCGCTGGTGAACTTCCCCGTGATCCCCGACAAGCTGTCATGCGCCAGCCGCAGTTCCTCGGCGAACAGATCCAGTACCCGGTCATCCTGCTCCGCATGCTCCCCGGCCAGTTCCAAATGCTCGGCCGCCGCCTGCAACGCATGCAGATGCCGCTCGCGCGCTAGCCACGGCGACTCCGCGCCCGGATTCCACCCCGCGATCTTCAGCAGCTCCGCGCGCAGCGCGTCCAGCCCCAGTCCGCGCTTGGCCGAGATGCCCAGCTCGCCCGGCCCGGCGGAAAAAGCTGTGGATAACAGATCCACCTTGTTGAACACCTTCAGCATCGGCGTGCGCGGCGGCAGGCGGGCGGTGATCTGGGCGTCGAGTTCGTCGCCGGGCTGGGTGGCGTCCTGCAGGTGCAGGATGAGGTCGGCGCGTTCGATTTCCTGCCAGCTGCGGGCGATGCCGATGCTTTCCACCGTGTCCTCGGTTTCGCGCAGGCCGGCGGTGTCGACGATGTGCAGCGGCACGCCGTCGATATGGATTTCCTGCACCACCTTGTCGCGCGTGGTGCCGGCGATGGGCGTGACGATGGCGATGTCGTCGCCGGCCAGCGCGTTGAGCAGGCTGGACTTGCCGACGTTGGGCTGGCCGGCCAGCACCACGTGCAGGCCTTCGCGCAGGATCACGCCCTGGCGGGCCTGGGCGATCAGGCGGCCGAGGTCGGCGGCCAGCGCGTCCAACGTCGGGCGGGCCTGGTATTTTTCAAGGAAGTCGATTTCCTCTTCGGGGAAATCCAGCGTGGCCTCGACCAGCATGCGCAGGTGGATGATGCGGTCGGACAGGTCGTTGACGCGGGCCGAGAATTCGCCCGACAGCGAGGCCATGGCGCCGCGCGCGGCGGCCACCGAGGACGCGTCGATCAGGTCGGCCACGGCCTCGGCCTGGGCCAGGTCCATGCGGTCGTTGAGGAAGGCGCGGCGGGTGAACTCGCCGGGCTCGGCCAGGCGCAGGCCCTGGTCGCGGCCGGCGGCCAGGCAGCTGTCGAGCACGCGGCGCAGCACGGCGGGACCGCCGTGGCCCTGCAGCTCCAGCACGTCCTCGCCGGTATAGGAATGCGGGGCGCGGAAGTACAGCGCGATGCCTTCGTCGAGCAGCTCGCCGTCCATCGATTTGAACGGCAGGTAGTGCGCGTGGCGCGGCGTGAGGTCGCGCTGGAACAATTTGCGCACCAATCCGGACAGATCCGCACCGGAAACGCGCACGACGCCGATGCCACCCCTTCCTGGTGCGGTGGCGATGGCGGCGATGGGGGCGTGGACTGACATGGCGAAATCAATAGTGCGAGGCGATAACAATAAGGGAATATAACTGTTGCGCGAGCGCTTGGTTGCTGGTTAATGTGCCCGGCTAGAGGTTCAAAACCCGAAACAATCCTGGGAGATCACGATGGCATCTCGGTTTTCGCGTGTATTGGCCTGCGGCAGTGCCGCGGTGGTGTTGGCATTCGGCGCCTATAGCGCGGCCATGGCGCGCGATCTGGTGATCGCGCTCAAGACCGAGCCGTCTTCGATGGATCCGCAATACCACGCGCTGACGCCGAACACGCAGATCTCCCAGACCATCTTCGACACGCTGGTCGCCACCGACGCGCAGTTGAAGCCGGTGCCGGCGCTGGCCGAGTCCTGGACCGTGGATGGCAAGGTCTGGACCTTCAAGCTGCGTCCCGGCGTGAAGTTCTCGGACGGTACGCCCTTCACCGCCGAGGACGTGGTCTTCACCTATGACCGCGTGCCCAAGGTGCCGAACAGCCCCTCGCCCTTCACGCTGTACCTGGGTTCGGTCGCCAAGACCGAGGCCGTCGATCCGATGACGCTGCGCATCACCACCAAGGACGTGGCGCCGAACCTGCTGGTGAACCTGGCGCAGCTGCCCATCATGTCGAAGAAGGCCGCCTCCGGGCCGGCCGCCGAGGGCAAGACCACCACGGAATTGAACAGCGGCGACGGCCTGGTGGGCACTGGCCCCTACAAGTTCGTGTCCTGGAAGCGCGGCGCCGAGTTCGTGCTGGCGCGCAATGACAGCTACTGGGGCAAGAAGCCCGAGTGGGACAAGGTGATCTACCGCCCGATCAGCAATCCCGCCGCGCGCGTGGCCGCGCTGCTGGCCGGCGACGTGGACATGATCGAGGATCCCCCCACCGACGACCTGCCCAAGCTCAAGGGCGACAAGAAGCTCTACGTCGAGGAAACCCCCTCGGTGCGCGTGGTGTACGTGGCGCTGGACCAATACGCCGAGCCCTCGCCCGGCGTGCAGGGCACGGACAAGAACCCGATGAAGGACAAGCGCGTGCGCGAGGCGCTGTCGCTGGCGATCAACCGCGACGCGCTGGTCGAGCGCGTGATGGGCGGCGTGGCGCTGCCCGCCGGCAACCTGCTGCCCTACCCCATGTCCGGGTCGAGCAAAGAGCATTCCAAGGCGCCCAAGGCCGATGTGGAAAAGGCCAAGGCGCTGCTCAAGGAAGCCGGCTATCCCAACGGCTTCTCGATCACGCTGGGCTCGCCCTCGGGCCGCTACGTGAACGACTCCAAGGTGGCGCAGGCGATCGCGTCCATGTGGACGCGCATCGGCGTGAAGACCAGCGTGGACGCGATGGCGCCGCCGGTGTTCTTCAAGAACCGCGATTCCTACGCGTTCTCGGCCTATCTGGCGGGCTGGTCGGTGACCAGCGGCGAGATGTCCAATGCGCTGACCGCGCTGTTGGTGACGCGCAATCCGGAAGCGGGTCTGGGCACCACCAACCGCAGCCGCTACTCCAACCCCAAGATGGATGAGCTGGTGAAGGAAGCCTCGTCCACCATGGATGATGCCAAGCGCGCCGACCTGCTTGCGCGCGCCAGCAACATCGCCATGGACGACTACGCGATGTTGCCGGTGCACTTCGAGCTGTCGGTGTGGGCCATGAAGGGCGACATCCGCTACCAGGGCCGGCCCGACCAGGTCACCCTCGCGCAGTTCGCCACCCTGAAGAAGTAACGCGCATAGCGGGCGGTTTCACGTGCTGGCGACTATCGTAAGAAGGCTGTTGCAGACTGTCGTGGTCATGCTGGTGATGTCGGCGCTGGTGTTCGCCGGCATCTACATGGTGGGCGATCCGGTGTCGATGCTGGCCAGTCCGGAGGCCACCGAGGCCCAGCGCGCGGCGATCCGCGCGTCGCTGGGCCTGGACCTGCCATTGTGGCGGCAATACCTGATCTTCATGGGTCAGGCGGTGCGCGGCGACTTCGGCAACAGCTTCCTGACCGGCGAGCCGGCCATGCGCCTGATCCTGGAGCGCATGCCTGCCACGGTGGAGCTGGCCTCGGTGGCCATGCTGCTGTCGGTGCTGATCGGCGTGCCGCTGGGCATCCTGGCGGGCCTGAAGCCGCGCGCGCCCGGCTCGCGCGCCATCATGACGGGCTCGGTGCTGGGCTTCTCGCTGCCGAACTTCTGGGTCGGGCTGATGCTCATCATGGTGTTCGCCGTGATGCTGGGCTGGGTGCCGGCCGGCGGACGCGGGCAGACCGTCAGCATCGGCTCGCTGCAGCTCAGCGTGCTGACGCTGGACGGCTGGGCCAGCCTGGCGCTGCCCGCGGCCACCATCGCCTTCGCCAAGTGCGCCATGATCATCCGCGTGACGCGCGCCGCCACGCGCGAGGCCCTGCCCATGGACTACATCAAGTTCGCGCGCGCCAAGGGCCTGTCAGAGCGCCGCGTGCTGGGCGTGCACCTGCTCAAGAACATCCTGATCCCCGTGGTGACGGTGGCCGGCCTGGAGTTCGGCCAGGTCATGGCCTTCGCGGTGGTCACCGAGACCGTGTTTTCCTGGCCGGGCATGGGCAAGCTGCTGATCGATTCCATCATCAACCTGGACCGTCCGGTGGTGGTGGCGTATCTGCTCCTGATCGTGTTCTTCCTGGTCATGCTCAACCTTGTGGTGGACATCATCTACACGGTGCTGGATCCCCGCGTCAGACTGGACGGCCGCCGATGACCACGCCCGCCATTGCCAGCGCGCCCGCCGCGCGCCCCGAACAGACGCCCTGGCGCCGCTTCGTGTCGGATTTCTGCGCCAGCAAGCTGGCCCTGCTGGGCCTGGTGATGCTGGTCGTGATCGTGGGCGCGGCGCTGCTGGCGCCGTGGATCGCGCCGCAGAATCCCTATGACCTGGCCGCGCTGGACATCATGGATTCCAAGCTCAGGCCCGGCAGCGCAAGCGGCGACGGCGCCATGCGCTACTGGCTGGGCACCGACGGGCTGGCGCGCGACCTCTTGTCGGCCATCCTGTACGGCATGCGCACCAGCCTGCTGGTGGCGGCCGTGTCGGTGCTGGCGGCCTTCGGCATCGGCGCGACGGTGGGGTTGATCGCGGCCTACTTCGGCGGCCGCATCGACGCGCTGCTGATGCGTATCGTCGACATCCAGCTGTCCTTCCCGGCCATCCTTGTGGCGCTGATGCTGCTGGCGATCCTGGGCAAGGGCGTGGACAAGGTGATCATCGCGCTCATCGTGGTGCAGTGGGCGTATTTCGCGCGGGCGGCGCGCGGCGCGGCGCTGGTCGAGCGCGGCAAGGAATACGTCGAGGCCGCGCGCTGCATGTCGCTGGGCTGGGGGCGCGTGCTGTTCCGCCATGTGCTGCCCAACTGCATGCCGCCCCTGATCGTCATCGCCACCATCGACCTGGCGCACGCCATCGCGCTGGAGGCCACGCTGTCCTTCCTGGGCGTGGGCGTGCCGGTGTCCGAGCCCTCGCTGGGCATGCTGATCTACAACGGCTTCGAGTACCTGCTGTCCGGGCAGTACTGGATTTCCTTCTTCCCCGGCATCGCGCTGGCGCTGGCCATCATCGCCATCAACCTGGTGGGCGACCACCTGCGCGATGTGCTCAACCCGCGCAACGCGGACTAGGGGAAGGCGATGCAGGAAAACCTTGTGGACAAGTCGCCGGCGGCGTCCGGACCCGTGCTCGACGTGCGCGGCCTGAAGACGCATTTCTTCACGCGCAACGGCGTGGTCCGGGCCGTGGACGGCGTGGACTTGCATCTGGCGACCGGCGAGATCCTGGGCCTGGTGGGCGAGTCCGGCTCGGGCAAGAGCATCACCGGCTTCTCGCTGATGGGCCTGCTGGACGAGCCGGGCCGCATCGTCGACGGCAGCATCCGCTTCAACGGCGAGGAGCTGCGCGGCGCGGCGCCGGCCCGCTGGCGCCAGCTGCGCGGGCGCGACATCGCGATGATCTTCCAGGATCCGATGATGACGCTGAACCCGGTGCTGCGCGTGGACACGCAGATGATCGAGGCGGTGCAGGCGCACGGCGGCGCATCGCGCGACCAGGCGCGCAAGCGCGCATTGGAAGCGCTGGCCATGGTCGGCATACCCGCGCCCGAGGAACGGCTGCGCGCCTATCCGCACCAGCTGTCCGGCGGCATGCGCCAGCGCGTGGCCATCGCCATCGCGCTGCTGAATTCGCCGCGGCTCATCATCGCCGACGAGCCCACCACGGCGCTGGACGTGACCATCCAGGGGCAGATCCTGTTCGAGGTGCAGAAGCTGTGCCAGGACACCGGCACGGCGCTGATCTGGATCACCCACGATCTGGCCGTGGTGGCCGGGCTGGCCGACCGCGTGGCTGTGATGTACGCGGGCCGCGTGGTGGAGACCGGCACGACCGAGGCCGTCATCAGCCATCCCATGCACCCTTACACGCACGGCCTGATCGCATCGATTCCCACGCCGGAATCGCGCGGGCGGCCATTGGAACCGATACCGGGCATGACCCCTTCGCTGCTCAACCTGCCGCAAGGCTGCGCGTTCCGGGGCCGCTGCCCGCGCGCGAGCGACGCCTGTCTGGCCGAGCCCCAGCCGCAGGAAATCCGTCCCGGCCAATGGGTGCGCTGCTGGCACGCGGGAGCGCGCGATGACGCATGACGCTACGACGCCCATCCTGTCGCTGCGCGGCGTCGAGCTGCGCTTCGTGCAGCCGGTGGACCTGGCCGGCCGCATCGCCAACCTGCTGGGCGCGGGCCTGAAGACGCAGGTCGTGCACGCGGTGGCCGGCGTGGACCTGGATGTGATGCCGGGCGAGGTCATTGGCATCGTGGGCGAGTCGGGCTGCGGCAAGTCCACGCTGGGCCGCATCGTCTCGGGCATCCTGCCGCCCAGCGCGGGCGAGCTGCGCTATCGCGGCAAGCCGGTGCAGGGCCTGCCGGGCCCGGAACGGCGCGCCTACGAGCTGGGCGTGCAGATGATCTTCCAGGATCCCTATGCCTCGTTGAACCCGCGCATGCGGGTGCGCGAGATCATCGGCGAGGCGCCGGTGGCGCACAAGCTGGTGGCCGCGCGCGACAAGGCCGATTACGTGGCCGGGCTGATGCGCCAGGTCGGGCTGGACCCAGGCTATGCGCAGCGTTATCCGCACCAGTTCTCGGGCGGCCAGCGCCAGCGCATTGGCATCGCGCGCGCGCTGGCGCTCAAGCCCTCCGTCATCGTCTGCGACGAGGCGGTGGCGGCGCTGGACGTGTCGATCCAGGCGCAGGTGCTGAACCTGTTCGAGCGGCTGCGCGGCGAGCTGGACCTGACGTACCTGTTCATCAGCCACAACCTCAGCGTGGTCAGCCACATCTCGGACCGCGTGGCCATCATGTACCTGGGCCGCGTGGTCGAGCTGGCGCCCACCGACGAGATCTTCCAGCGCGCCAATCATCCGTACACGCAGGCGCTGCTCAAGGAGCTGCCGACGCTGACGCCGGGCCGGCGCGCCTACCGGCCGATCAAGGGCGAGCTGCCGTCGCCGCTGGATCCGCCGACCGGCTGCGCCTTCCATCCGCGCTGTCCGCAGGCCATGCCGCGCTGCAAGACCGAAAGGCCCTTGCTGCGCGCGATCGCGCCGGGGCATGTCAGCGCCTGCCACTTGAACGATGAGGGGGCCGCGTCGGCAAGCGCCAGCGCTTGATATGCGTCGGCCGATGGGCAGCCGTCGCGTGACGGCCATCGATCGGTGGAGGCTGATTTCAGCCGTGGATCGCGGCCGGGATCACGGGGTTTTCCCGGAAAAGCGCCCTCTGGCTCTTGCCCGCCGTGCTACACCTGAACAATCACCGCCATCGGCTTATCCACAGCCTTGTTCCCTTTTCCCCGCCTGATTCCGCTGGATCCCGCCATGAAGACCATCGCTGAAATCGAACGCGCGCATCCCGAACTCACTGCGCTGCGCCGCGACATCCACGCCCATCCCGAACTTGCCTTCCAGGAAACGCGCACGTCCACGCTGGTGGCCGAGAAGCTGCGCGGCTGGGGCCTGGAAGTCCACACGGGCCTGGGGAAAACCGGCGTGGTCGGCATTCTGCGCGCCGGCAGCGGCAAGAAGACGGTGGGCCTGCGCGCCGACATGGACGCGCTGCCCATGCCCGAGCACAACCGTTTCGCGCACCGCTCCACCATCAGCGGCCGCATGCACGGCTGCGGCCATGACGGGCACACCGCCATGCTGCTGGGCGCGGCGCAGTACCTGTCCACGCACCGCGACTTCGACGGCACCGTGGTGTTCATCTTCCAGCCGGCCGAGGAAGGCGGCAACGCCGGCGCGCGCGCCATGATGCAGGACGGCCTGTTCGACCGCTTTCCCTGTGACGCCGTGTTCGGCATCCACAACATGCCGGGCATGCCGGTGAACCAGTTCGGCTTTCGCGCCGGTCCGACGATGGCGTCGAGCAACCGCTGGGACATCGTGATCAAGGGCGTGGGCGGCCACGCGGCGCAGCCGCATGCCTCGGTGGACCCGATCATCGTCGCGGCCGACATGGTGCATGCCTTGCAGACCGTGATCTCGCGCAGCAAGAACCCGTTGGAACAGGCCGTGCTGTCGATCACGCAGATCCACGCCGGCGACGCCTACAACGTGATTCCGGGCGAGGCGGTGCTGCGCGGCACGGTGCGCACGTACTCGGTGGAAACGCTGGACAAGATCGAGGCCGACATGCGCCGCATCGCCACCACGCTGCCGCAGGTCTATGGCGGTACCGGCGAGCTGGATTTCGTGCGCGCCTATCCGCCGCTGGTGAACTGGGAACAGGAAACCGCCTTCGCCGCGCAAGTGGCCGAGAACGCGTTCGGCGCCGAGCACGTGCTGCGCGACATGCCGCCCTTCATGGGTGCCGAGGACTTCTCGTTCTTCCTGGAAAAAGTGCCGGGCGCCTATCTGTTCCTGGGCAATGGCGATGGCGACCACCGCATGGAAAGCTATCACGGCATGGGGCCGTGCCAGCTGCACAACTCGAACTACGATTTCAACGACGCGCTGCTGCCGGTGGGTGCCACGTACTGGGTCAAGCTGGTTCAGGCCTACCTGCCTGTGGAAAAGTAGCGGGCGGCTGCTTTCATGCCGATTTTTCACTAGCTTATAAGTTGTCCACATGAAGGCGCGGCGTTCCCATAGCGGACGCCGCGCCTTATGACGCCAGGCTTTGTTCAAACGCCAATATCTTCGTTTGCGTTGCAAGGCCGGCTTTTCATAATCGATCGTTCCTAGTCCCGGCGCATCGCCGGGCCGCCCCAATCCGGTCCGGCGATTCGCCGGACGCCCAGGAGCGATCGATGCCCCAAAGCAATGCCCTGCTGCGCGATGTGGATGCGCAAGCGGAACCGCAAGCCGCCCAGCCGCAAGCCTTCGAGCTGCGCCCGCTGCCGGGCCCGCTGGGCGCCGAGATCATTGGCCTGGACCTGTCGCGCGAACTGACGCGCGAGGATTTTTCCCGCATCCATCAGGCGCACCTGGACCATCATCTGCTGGTGTTCCGCGATCAGCGCATCACGCCGCGCCAGCACATCGATTTCAGCCGCCGCTTCGGTCCGCTGATGATCCACGTGCTGCATCAGTTCCACCTGCCCGGCCATCCCGAGATCCTGACCGTCTCGAACATCATCGAGAACGGCAAGCCGGTGGGCCTGGGCGATGCCGGCAAGTACTGGCATTCGGATATCTCGTACAAGGCGCTGCCCAGCCTGGGTTCGCTGCTGCACGCGCAGGAGCTGCCGTCCGAGGGCGGCGACACGCTGTTCGCCAACATGCACCTGGCCTACGACACGCTGCCCGAGGCGCTGCGCAATGCGATTGAAGGCCGCCGCGCCGTGCACTCCTACCTGGCCAAGTACGGTCAACTGCAAAAGGAAGGCAACTGGCGTCCGAACCTGAGCGCGCAACAGGTGGCGCAAGTGCAGGAAGTCTCGCATCCGGTGGTGCGCACGCATCCGGAGAACGGCCGCCGCGCGCTGTTCGTGAGCGAAGGCTTCACCACCCGCATCGAAGGCCTGCCGCAAGACGAAAGCGATGCCTTGCTGGCCGAGCTGTACGCGCACAGCGTGCGTCCCGAGCATGTCTATCGCCATCACTGGCGCGAGCATGATCTGGTGTTCTGGGACAACCGCTCGCTGATCCATCTGGCCGGCGGCACGCCCGACCATCTGCGCCGCAAGCTGTACCGCACCACCATCGAGGGCGACGCGCCGTTCTGAGCGCGCCCGCGCATCGTCAGAATCCACGCCCCGCACGGCACCACGACTTATCCACAAGGAACACCATGCGTTTGTCCGCCGCCGCAAAAGACCGAGTCGCGCAAGTCCTCGCCAGCGCCGGCCTGGCCCTGGTCCTCGCCGTACTGGCGCTGGCCTCGCCCTCGCCGGCCTGGGCCGAGGGCCGCATCCGCATCGCCGAGCAGTACGGTATCGTCTACCTGCTGCTGAACGTGGCGCGCGACCAGCAGCTGATCGAAAAGCATGGCAAGGCCGATGGTGTGGATATCTCGGTGGAATGGGCCAAGCTGTCCGGCGGCTCGGCGGTGAACGACGCGCTGTTGTCCGGCGCGGTGGACATCGCCGGCGCGGGCGTGGGGCCGCTCCTGACCATCTGGGACCGCACGCGCGGCAAGCAGAACGTCAAGGGCGTGGCCTCGCTGGGTAATTTCCCCTATTACCTGGTGACCAACAATCCCAATGTGAAGAGCATCGCCGATTTCACCGAGCGCGACCGCATCGCCCTGCCCGCCGTCGGCGTATCGGTGCAGTCGCGCGTGCTGCAGCTGGCCTCGGCCAAGCTGTGGGGCGACGCGCACTACGACAAGCTGGACAAGATCTCGGTGGCGCTGCCGCATCCGGACGCCGCCGCCGCCATCATTGCCGGCGGCACGGAGATCACCGGCCACTTCGGCAATCCGCCGTTCCAGGAACAGGAGCTGGCCGAGAATCCCAAGGCGCGCATCGTGCTCAATTCGTATGACGTGCTGGGCGGCCCCAGCTCGTCCACCGTGCTCTTCGCAACCGAGAAATTCCGCAAGGACAATCCCAAGACCTACAAGGCCTTCCAGCTGGCGCTCCAGGAAGCCGCCGAGTTCGCCACCGCCAATCCGGAGAAGGCCGCCGACACCTACCTGCGCGTGACCGGCGCCAAGCTGGACCGCGACTTCCTCATCAAGATCATCAAGAACCCCGACGTGCAGTTCAAGCTGGCGCCGCAGAACACCTACCCGCTGGCGCAGTTCATGCACAAGGTGGGCGCGATCAAGACGGCGCCGGCCAGCTGGCGCGAGTATTTCTTCGATGACGCCGTCACCGCCCAGGGCAGCTAAGGGTAAAGCCCGGCCCCGATGAGGTCTGGAGGTGGGCGGCTGTAGAACCAAGGAGAACCGACATGTCCATCCATTCCGCCAGCCCTGTGGATAACGCTGAAAACCAAGGTCCGCTGCTGCGTGTGGATAAGGTGTCGCTCGAATACAAGACGCCGGAACGGCGCGTGCGCGCCACCCATCAGGTGAGCTTTGACGTGCACGCGACCGAGCGCTTCATCCTGCTGGGCCCGTCGGGCTGCGGCAAGTCCACGCTGCTCAAGGCCGTGGCCGGCTTCATCAAGCCGACCGAAGGCCGCATCGCGCTGGACGACCGGCCGGTGCAAGGCCCGGGCCCGGACCGCATCGTGGTGTTCCAGGAATTCGACCAGCTGCCGCCGTGGAAGACGCTGCGGCAGAACGTCGCGTTTCCGCTGATCGCCTCGCGCAAGCTGGGCCGGCGCGAGGCCGATGAGCGCGCCATGCATTACCTGGACAAGGTCGGGCTGGCGGGCTTCGCCGACGCCTATCCCCACACCTTGTCCGGCGGCATGAAGCAGCGCGTGGCGATCGCGCGCGCGCTGGCCATGCAGCCGCGCGTGCTGCTGATGGACGAGCCCTTCGCCGCGCTGGACGCGCTGACGCGGCGGCGCATGCAGGAAGAGCTGATGGCCCTGTGGGAAGAGGTGCGCTTCACGCTGCTGTTCGTCACCCACTCCATCGAGGAGGCGCTGGTGCTGGGCAGCCGCGTGCTGCTGCTGTCGCCGCATCCAGGCCGCGTGCGCGCCGAGCTGAACGCGCAGGCGCACAGCCTGCACAGCCAGGGCTCGGCCGCCTTCCAGGCGGCCACGCGGCGCATTCACGATCTGCTGTTCGACCAGGCGCCCGCGCGGGCGGGCGAGGCCGAGCGCCGCGTCGCCGCCTGAGGCTGGCACCAGTCATTCGCCGCGCGGCTTGATTGCCGCGTTCGTTCAATACGCGGGCCCTGCCGCGCGCGATATCCACAGTTTGCGATCACCGAGATCCGTCATGTCCGTCATCACCTCCGTCCACGCCGATACGCTGGCCGCGCGTCCCGATATCGAATACGCGCTGCCGCCGCTGCCCGCGCAGACCGCCGAGGCGCCGCTGTCCTGGCGCGAGCGCCTGTGGGCCCGCGCCGGCGTGCGCAAGCTGTTCATCCTGGCGCTGCTGGCCTTGCTGTGGGAGCTGGCCGCGCGCCTGACCGATAACGACCTGCTGCTGCCGGGCGCCTGGCAGACCGCGCAGGCCTTCGCGGCCGGCCTGGCCAGCGGCGAGCTGGCGGCGCGCGCCGGGCAGTCGCTGCGGGTGCTGGTGCAGGGTTATGTGGCGGGCGTGGCGCTGGCCTTCGCGCTGACCACGCTGGCCGTGTCCACGCGCCTGGGCCGCGACCTGCTGTCCACGCTGACCTCGATGTTCAACCCCTTGCCCGCCATCGCCCTGCTGCCGCTGGCGCTGCTGTGGTTCGGCCTGGGCGAAGGCAGCCTGGTGTTCGTGCTGATCCATTCCGTGCTGTGGGCGCTGGCGCTGAACACCTACGCCGGCTTCCTGGGCGTGTCCGAGACGCTGCGCATGGCGGGGCGCAACTATGGGCTGACGGGGCTGCGCTACGTGCTGTGGATCCTGGTGCCGGCCGCGCTGCCGGCCATCCTGGCCGGCCTGAAGATCGGCTGGGCCTTCGCCTGGCGCACGCTGATCGCCGCCGAACTGGTGTTCGGCGCGTCCAGCGGCAAGGGCGGGCTGGGCTGGTACATCTTTCAGAACCGCAACGAGCTGTACACGGACAAGGTGTTCGCCGGGCTGGCGGCCGTGGTCATCATCGGCCTGCTGGTGGAAAGCCTGGGCTTCGACACGCTGGAGCGGTTGACGGTCAGGCGCTGGGGCATGCAGCGCTAGCGTGCTGTTGGAGCCGGGCGGAAGGGCCCGGCGGGCTCATTGATGAAATCAAGAATCCTGAACATATTCATTGATATGAGCTATTGATCGTATTGCAGCAATCAAATATTTCTGCATGGTGCTCTCGCGTATAGTCGTTCGGACCGGCCCGCCCGGCCGTCCATCACCGAAGGAGAGCGCCCATGTCGAGCGAAGTGAAATGCCCTTTCAACCATACCGCCGGCGGCGGTACGACGAATCGGGACTGGTGGCCCAACCAGCTGCGGCTGGACCTGCTGAGCCAGCATTCCAGCAAGTCCGATCCGATGGACAAGGACTTCAACTACGCGCAAGCCTTCAAGAGCCTGGACCTGGCCGCCGTGAAGAAGGACCTGGCCAAGCTGATGACCGATTCCCAGGACTGGTGGCCCGCCGACTTCGGCCACTATGGTCCGCTCTTCATCCGCATGGCCTGGCACAGCGCCGGCACCTACCGCATCGGCGACGGGCGCGGCGGCGCGGGACGCGGGCAGCAGCGCTTCGCGCCGCTCAACAGCTGGCCCGACAACGTCAGCCTGGACAAGGCCCGTCGTTTGCTGTGGCCCATCAAGCAAAAGTACGGTCGCAAGATTTCCTGGGCCGACCTGCTCATCCTGACCGGCAACGTCGCGCTGGAGACCATGGGTTTCAAGACCTTCGGTTTCGCGGGCGGCCGGGAAGACAGCTGGGAACCTGATCAGGACGTCTATTGGGGCAATGAGAAAACCTGGCTGGGCGGCGACGTGCGCTATGGCAAGGGCGAAGGCAAGACCCCGTCGGGCCGCAATCTGGAAAACCCGCTGGGCGCGGTGCAGATGGGCCTGATCTACGTGAACCCGGAAGGCCCGGACGGCAATCCGGATCCGGTCGCGGCCGCGCATGACATCCGCGAGACCTTCGCGCGCATGGCCATGAATGACGAGGAAACCGTGGCGTTGATCGCCGGCGGCCATACCTTCGGCAAGACGCACGGCGCCGGGCCGGCCTCCAACGTGGGCCCCGATCCCGAAGACGCGGGGCTGGAGCTGCAGGGCCTGGGCTGGCAGAGCAGCCATGGCAGCGGCAAGGGCGCGGACGCCATCACCAGCGGCCTGGAAGTCACCTGGACCACCACGCCGACGCAATGGGGCAACGGCTTTTTCCAGAACCTGTTCGGCTATGAATGGGAACTGAGCAAGAGCCCGGCCGGCGCGCACCAGTGGGTGGCCAAGAACGCCCAGCCTACGATTCCGCATGCCTTCGACGCGTCCAGGAAGCTGCTGCCGACCATGCTGACCACGGACCTGTCGCTGCGCTTCGATCCGGCATACGAGAAGATCTCGCGCCGCTTCATGGACCATCCCGAGGAACTGGCCGAGGCCTTCGCCCGCGCCTGGTTCAAGCTGACCCACCGCGATATGGGCCCGCGCGCCCGCTACCTGGGTCCGGAAGTGCCGGCCGAGGAACTGATCTGGCAGGATCCCATCCCCAAGGTCAACCACCCGCTGGTCGACGACCAGGACGTGGCGGCGCTCAAGCAGAAGGTGCAGGCCAGCGGCCTGTCGGTGTCCGAGCTGGTGTCCACCGCCTGGGCGTCGGCGTCCACCTTCCGAGGCTCCGACAAGCGCGGCGGCGCCAATGGCGCGCGCATCCGGCTGGCGCCGCAGAAGGACTGGGCGGTCAACCAGCCGGCGCAGCTGGCCAAGGTGTTGAAGGCGCTGGAAGCCATACAGGCCGACTTCAACCGCGCGCAGTCCGGCGGCAAGAAGATCTCGCTGGCCGACCTGATCGTGCTGGCGGGCTGTGCGGGCGTGGAGCAGGCGGCCAAGAAGGCCGGCGTCGACGTGACCGTGCCCTTCGCGCCGGGCCGCATGGATGCCACGCAGGAACAGACCGACGTGGATTCCTTCGCGCCGCTGGAGCCGGTGGCCGACGGTTTCCGCAACTACCTGAAGACGCGCTTCGCGGTGCCGGCCGAGGCGCTGCTGATCGATCGCGCGCAGCTGCTGACCCTGACCGCGCCCGAGATGACCGTGCTGATCGGCGGGCTGCGCGTGCTGGAGGTGCGGGTGGGCCAGGACCGGCACGGCGTTTTCACCGACCGGCCGGGCGCGCTGAGCAATGACTTCTTCCGCAACCTGCTCGACATGGGCACGGAATGGAAGCCGCTGTCGCCCGAGCGCGAGGCCTTCGAGGGGCGCGATCGCAAGACCGGCCAGCCCAAATGGACGGGCAGCCGCATCGACCTGCTGTTCGGCTCGCACTCGCAGCTGCGCGCGCTGGCCGAGGTCTATGCCAGCGAGGACGCGCAGCAGAAGTTCGTGCGCGACTTCGTCGCCGCCTGGGTCAAGGTGATGAACCTGGACCGCTACGACCTGGCCTGAGGCCGGAAGCGGAACCCGGTCCGGGCGGCGGCCGGATCCCGAGGCCGACGCCCGGGATCCGGCGCTTCAGGCCAGCAGGCGCGCGATGGTGCTGCGCAGCCGGTCCGGATCGACCGGTTTGTTCTGCATGGGCCAGCCATGTTCGGCCACTTCGGCCAGGCGCTGCGGGTCGGTGTCGCCGCTGACCAGCAGCGCCGGGATGGCCTCGTCGTTGTATTCCTCGTGCAGGCGCTTGATGGCGTCGATGCCCGTCTGGTGCTCGCGCAGGCGGTAGTCGCTGATGATCAGCGAGACGCGGTCCATGTCCTGCGCGGTCTGCAACAGCAGCTCATCGACGCTGCCGGCCGCCAGCACGCGGTAGCCCCACCCTTCGAGCAGCAATTGCAGGCCGAGGCGGCTTTGGACGTCGTCTTCGATGACCAGCACCAGCGGCTCGCGGCCGTGCGTAGGCAAGGCGGCGGGCTGCGGTTCGTCCGCCTGGGCCGGGGCCTGCGCCTGGGGATCGGCCAGCGGCAGCGTCAGGCTGAACACGGTGCCGCGGCCCGGCCAGGAGCGCAGGCCCAGCGGATGGCCGAGCAGCCGGGCCGTGCGCTGCACGATCGCCAGCCCCAGGCCCAGGCCCTTGCCGCGGTCGCGTTCGGGGTTGCCCAGCTGATGGAATTCCCAGAAGACGCGCTCCTGTTCGTGCAAGGGAATGCCCGGGCCGCTGTCCCAGACCTCCACGCGCAGCGCGTCGCCGTCTCGGCGGCAGCCGACCAGCACGCCGCCGCGCTCGGTGTGATGGATGGCGTTGTGGATCAGGTTGCGCAGGATGCGGTCCAGCAGCGCCGGGTCCGACGAGACCGTGGCCGCGAGCGGCCGCAAGCGCAGGCGCAGCGATTTTGCCTGCGCCTGCGGCGCGAACTCGTGATGCAGGCGATCGAGCACGTCGGCGATCGCCACCGGCTGCACCTGCGGACGCACCACGCCCGCGTCCAGCCGCGAGAGGTTGAGCAGGCCATCGAACAGGCCGCCCAGCGCCTGCACCGCGCGCGAGATGCTGTCCACTAGCTGGCGGCTCTGCGCGGGCAGCGCATGTCCCTTCAGCACGCCGACGAACAGGCTCAGCGCATGCACGGGCTGGCGCAGGTCGTGGCTGGCGGCCGCCAGGAAGCGCGACTTGGCCAGGTCGCTGCGTTCGGCCGCCATCTTCTCGTTCTGCAGCCGCTGTAGCAGGTCCAGGTTCTCGAAGCGCAGGCTCAGCGAATCGAGCTGCGTGCGATGCATGCGATGGGCGAAGGTCAGCGACACGGCCAGGTACAGCAGGCCGGCGACGCCCATCACCGTGAGCAGCGTTTGATCCAGCGCCGTCAGCATCAGCAGCATGGGCAGGAAGTACGGCAGCAGGAAGCTGTAGAGGACCGGCAGATCGATGCAGTACGCATAGATGGCGCCCGTGCCCATGGTCAGCAGCGCGATGATCAGGAACATCTGGTGCGGCAGCGGCACGTGCTGCAGCCAGTACGCCGTCGGCAGGCCCCAGGCCAGGCCGCTGGCCAGCACCCCGACCAGCGTGATGCGGCGCCAGCGCCGCACCCGGGGGTTGTCGTTGATGCCGGGCTCGCCCTCGACCGGCCGGAAGCGGCGCATGGCATGCCAGCGCAAGGCGGACAGCGCCAGGTTGCCGAGCGCCCACCAGGCCAGCTGCGCATGCGGCACCACGTCCTGCAATGCCGCGATCACCAGGGCCATGGTCAGCAGCATGCCCGCCAGCGTGAACGGCAGGTTGCGGCGCAGGACCACCACGCAGGCGGCGAAAACGGGGTCGCGGACGGGGTCGGGACGGGCGGCGGGCATCGCGTTCGAGGCGGATGGGGAATGCGGACATTGTCGTCTGGTTCGCCGCGTCCGGCCAGGGGCGTTGTTCAGCCCCGCGCGTCCTCGCTCGCGCGGTCGCGGTACACGCGGTCGATCAGGCCCCACTCGATGGCTTCGTCGGCCGTCAGGTAGCGGTCGCGGTCCAGGCTGCGCTCGACGTCCTCATAGCTGCGGCCGCAATGCTCGGCGTACAGCCGGATGACGCGGTCCTTGGTGCGCTGCATTTCCTCGGCGTGGATCATGATGTCCGAGGCCTGGCCCTGGAAGCCGCCCAGCGGCTGGTGCACGTGCATGCTGGCGTTGGGCAGCGCGGCCCGTTCGCCCGGCTCGCCGGCCATCAGCAGCAGCGAGCCCATGGAGCGCGCCGTGCCCATGCACAGCGTGTGCACGGGCGACTTGATGAACTGCATGGTGTCGTACATGGCCAGGCCGCTGGTGATCACGCCGCCGGGCGAATTGATATACAGGTGAATGGGCTTGCCGGGATGCTCGGCCTCCAGGAACAGCAGCTGCGCGCACACCAGCGCCGAAACCGTGTCGTTGACCTCGCCGTTCAGGAACACGATGCGTTCGCGCAGCAGGCGCGAATAGATATCGAACGACCGTTCTCCGCGGCCGGACTGTTCCACCACCATGGGGACGAGCTGCATCGCTCCGCTCATGAGCGAACTCCTTGTGTTGCTTGGGAAAGGGAGGCCGGGGCGGCTCGGCGGCCGGCCCGGAGACCGTTCGGGCGGCCGCTAGGCGGCCATCATCAGCCAGGTCTCGCCGTCGTTGGCGGCCGGCCGCTGGCGGCGTTCCAGGCGCGCGTCGGCCAGCTCATGGATGATCCTGAGGCGCGTGCCGCCCTCGCCGTCTGGCTCGATCTGGAAGGTGACCAGGCTTTCCAGGAACGGCGGCGCGTCGTCGCGCATGCGGTAGCGGATTTCTTCCTCGTGCGTGACCGAGACGGGATCGGGGTCGGAAACGACCGCATCGGGTAGCCACTGCTCGCGCAGCGCGGGGATGCTGACGGCGCGCCAGACCTGTGACGGCGGCGCATCCAGCGTGTATTCGAGCACCAGCGCGTCGGCCTGCTCGTCCTGCGTGTCCTGGGCGGGGGTGTCGTTCATTGATCCATGTCCTTGAGCAAGGCCTTCAGGGCGTCCACGCGCGCCGGCCAGTAGGCGCGGTACTTCGACAGCCAGCCGGCGATCAGCGCCAGGCCGTCGGGATCGACTTCGTAGTTCACAAAGCGGCCTTGCCGCTCTTCGCGCACCAGCCCGGCCTTGCGCAGCACCGCCAGGTGCTGGGACATGGCGGACTGGCTGATGTCCATGCCCACCCGCAGGGCGCTGGCGTTCATGCCGCCGGGCGCCAGCTTCTCGAAGATGGCGCGGCGGGTCGGATCGGCCAGGGCCTTGAAGATGTCGTTTTCGATCATGACAACACATTAGCATTGGCTAATGTGATTAGCAAGCGGGCTATCATGCCCTGCCTTCTTCCTCCCTTTTTCGCGCATGTATCCGTACCTTTCCAAGTACGAATGGCTGGCCATGGCCGATGAGCTGTTGCGCCATCAGGCGCCCGACGTGGTGGACCTGTGCGTGCGCTTTTTCCTGGCCGAATCGCGCGGGGTGTCCGACGGCCGGATCCGGGCGCTGCTGGCGCGCCGCTTCAAGCACTGCCAGCTGGGACGGACCCACCGCGATCAGCTGGTGGCCTGCATCGCCCGGCGCCTGACCGAGGGCAATTTCTCGGAGCAGTTCAAGGATCAGCTGCGCCTGGCCCTGCTCCTGGACCGCCAGGCCATCCTGGCCGCCGCCGCCGGCTGCGCGCATCGGCGCGCGTATGTCCGGCAGTACGCGCTGTGGGTGCTGGCGCACGCGCCATAGGCGGCTGGCGGTATTGCCAGCGGCATCATCCGAAGTCCGCCGCGCGTCGAGGCGGCAGCGGTGGTTCCAGGGTGACGCAGCCAAGAAAAAACCGGCCCCTGGAGGCCGGTTTTTCATTGCCGTGTTCCGCGATCAGCGGCTTGCGGCGGCTTCGGTCTTGCGCTGGATGGCCCGGGTGATGGACCACTGCTGCAGGATCGACAGCGTGTTGTTCACGCACCAGTACAGCACCAGGCCGGCCGGGAAGAAGAACATCATCCCGCCGAACACCAGCGGCATGATCATCATGACCTTGGCCTGGACGGGGTCCGGGGGCGTGGGGTTCAGCTTGATCTGCAGGAACATGGTGGCCATCATGATGGCGGGCAGAATGAAGAACGGGTCGCGGATCGACAGGTCGTGCACCCACAGGATCCACGGCGCGCCGCGCATTTCCACGCTGGCCAGCAGCACCCAGTACAGCGAGATGAACACCGGGATCTGCACCACCATCGGCAGGCAGCCGCCCAGCGGGTTGATCTTCTCGGTGCGGTACATCTCCATCATGGCCGCGTTGAGCTTCTGCTTGTCGTCGCCGTACTTTTCCTTCAGCGCCTGCAGGCGCGGAGCGACCTGCTTCATGCGGGCCATCGAGCGGTAGCTCGCCGAGGCCAGCGGGTAGAACAGCGCCTTGATCAGCACGGTCAGCGCGACGATGGTCCAGCCCCAGTTGCCCAGCAGCGAGTGCAGCCAGGTCATCAGCGTGAACAGCGGCTTGGCGATGATGGTCAGCCAGCCGTAGTCGACCACCAGCTCCAGGCCGGGGGCCAGCGCGGCCATGGCCTTCTGGTCCTGCGGGCCGACCCACAGGTGCGAGTCGACGCGCGACGCGGCGCCCGGTGCGATCTCGCCCACGGCCTCGATGCTGCGGGCCGCGTACAGGTTCTTCTGCACCTCGACCACTTCGTTGTTGCGCGGCTTGCCTTGCGGCGGCACCCAGGCGGTGGCGAAGTAGTGCTGGACGATGGCGATCCAGCCGTTGTCGGCCTGTTTGATGTAGTTGGCCTTCTTCTTCTCGATATCGCTGAAGGTCATCTTCTGGAACTTGTCCTGTTCCGAGTAGACCGCGATGCCGGTGAACGTGTGATAGAAGCTGGACGTGTCGGCCGGATCGTTGCCGTCGCGCTCGAGCTGCAGGTACAGCGAGGGCTTCACGGCGGCGGCGCCGACGTTGGCCAGGTCATGGCGCACGTCGATGTCGTAGCGGCCACGGTGCAGCGTGAAGGTCTTGGTGACTTTCAGGCCGCCGGACTCGCCTTCGAAGGCGACGACCAGGCTGTCGCCGCTGAGCTGGCGCTCGGTCGAGACCACGCGGAACGGCGTCTGGTGCGTGGGGAAGCTCTGGCCGTCGGGCGCGCCGACCACGCCGGTCTGCGCCACGTAGTTCAGGCCGGCGCTGCGGTCCAGCAGCACCGTCGGCTTGTCGGCCTGGCCGGTCGCCGGGTACTTCAGCAGCTCGGCGCGCACCAGCTGGGCGCCCATCGTGTCGAAGGTCAGGCGCAGCACGTCGGTGGTGACCACGACTTCCTCGGAACGGGCCGGGGCGGCAGCGGCCGAACCGGGCACCGCCGAGGTCGGGGCGGACGGCGTGGCATTGGCGGGCGCGTTCGGCACCGAGGGGGTGGCGTTGTTGCCGGCGGCGGCCTGTTGCTGGCCGTCGGCGGTGGCAGCCGCGGGCGCGGGCCCGCCGAACAGCGACGGCTTGCCGTTATGGATCTGCCAGTTGTTCCAAAGAAGCAACAGCGAGAAGGAAAAAATCATCCAGAGGACGGTTCGTCGGATATCCATTGGTGCCTACTGAAGTGAATACGGGCCAGCAAAGCCCGCCAGTTTAGCGTCAATCATGCCTGCTGCGGTGGCTGTGGGAGCAGCCCTCGCCGCACTTGGTTCCCTTGCCCGGCGCTTGTCGGGAAGGCGGAACCGGGTCCAGACCGCCCGGCGACCACGGATGGCAGCGCCCGATGCGCCGGGCCGCCAGCCAGAAGCCGCGCCAGGCGCCATGGCGTTCGATCGCTTCGATCGCATACGCCGAGCAGGTGGGGGTGAAACGGCATTGCCGGCCGATCCAGGGGCTCAAAAAAAAGCGATAGAACCGGATCGGGGCGATGAGCAGCGCCGCCGCCAGGCCACGGCCGCCCCGGGGGCGGGCCGCCGAACGTGGCGACGGGTCGGATTCTGGGGTGTCCGGCCCTGCCCCGCTCATCGCGCGATCCGCTCAAAGTGAGCGTCTACTTCGGCGCGAACCGTCTGTTTGAGCACGGTGAGCGTGGCGGGAGGCATCTTGCATTGCAGGCGCACGACGTAGTCTTTGGCCGGCAGCGCCAGGCGCCGGTGGCGGAACGCTTCGCGGATGACCCGCTTGATGGCGTTGCGCGTGGAGGCGCGGGCGGCGAACCGCTTGGCGATGATCAGGCCCAGGCGGGCGCAGGCCTCCTGGCCGGGGGGGAGATCGTTGGGAGCGGCGCTCACAACGAAGAACGCCCCTCGGGCCAGACGCCGGCCTTTCAGCGCGGCGGCGAACTCGGAGGGGCGATGCAGCCGCGCCTCCGGGGGAAGCGTGGCGCGCGGCATGGACTGCAGGTCGGACGCTTGCGTCGGACCCGGCTGGGATTGCGAGAATTCCTGCAATGTGGCCGGTCCGGGCAAGAAGCCGGGGTTTCCGGAAAACCGGAACCCGGACTTAGACGGCCAGGCGCTTGCGGCCCTTGGCGCGGCGGGCGCTCAGGATGGCGCGGCCGGCGCGGGTCTTCATGCGCACGCGGAAACCATGGGTGCGCTTGCGACGGGTGACGGAAGGTTGGTAGGTGCGTTTCATGGACGATCCACAAAAAGAACAAAAGTCAGAAGGGACCTGCCCGGAGGGTTCCTGATCGCTTATCCACAAAGCGGGTATCTGCAAGAAGCGCGGCCGGCGGGCCGATAAGCATGCCGGCGAGGGCGCGATCTTGAGACGGGGCTTCGGGCCGGGATTTACCCCGGGCGATATTCAGCAAGGCTCGTGTTCGAGGCCTTCTGCGAAACCTTCTGACAGACAGAATTCGGAAAAGCCCACCATTTCAGCAAGTTTTCCCTGTCTTGTCAAACAGTTAAGGGCCGGGCCAAGTGCCAGTCCCGTCCCGCCCTGTGGATAACCCATGCCCAGGCAAGGTAGAATCGAGGTTTGAATAAGAGCGACATGAAAGAATTCTGGCAGACCTGCGTCAGTCGTCTTGAGCAGGAACTCCCCCCCCAACAAATCAGCGCGTGGATACGACCGCTGGTCCCGCTTGCGTACGACGAAACGCAGGCGGTGCTGCGCGTTGCCGCGCCCAACCGCTTCAAGCTGGATTGGGTGCGGAAGAATTTCTCCCACCAGATCGAAGCGTTGGCCGCGGAGTGGTTCGAGCGGCCGGTGCAGGTGCAGTTCGAGCTGCCCAGCCATGGCGCCACGCCGCGCATGCCGGTGGCTCCGGTGCGCCCTGCCGCGACGCAGGGCGCCGCGCCCACGGGGGGCGCGCCGCCGCCCGCCGCGGCGCCGCCGCCTGCGATGGTTGCGCAGACCGCCGCCGCTTCCAACGCGGCCGCCGCTGTCAACGCCGACGCCGCCAACATCGTGTACGAGCGCTCGCGCCTGAACACCGATCTGACCTTCGAAAACTTCGTGACCGGCAAGGCCAACCAACTGGCCCGCGCCGCCGCGCTGCAGGTGGCCGAGAACCCCGGCACGTCCTATAACCCGCTGTTCCTGTACGGCGGCGTGGGCCTGGGCAAGACCCACCTGATCCACGCCATCGGCAACGCCATGGTCGCGGCCGGCACCGGGGTGCGCGTGCGCTACGTGCATGCCGACCAATACGTGTCCGACGTGGTCAAGGCCTACCAGCGCAAGGCGTTCGACGATTTCAAGCGCTACTACCATTCGCTGGACCTGCTGCTGATCGACGACATCCAGTTCTTCTCCGGCAAGAACCGCACGCAGGAAGAGTTCTTCTACGCCTTCGAGGCGATGGTGGCGCAGCGCAAGCAGATCATCATCACCAGCGACACGTACCCGAAGGAACTGTCGGGCATCGACAGCCGCCTGATCTCGCGCTTCGATTCCGGCCTGACGGTGGCGATTGAGCCGCCCGAGCTGGAAATGCGGGTGGCGATCCTGCTGCGCAAGGCCGAGTCCGAGGGCGTGCCCATGCCCGAGGAAGTGGCGTTCTTCATCGCCAAGCATCTGCGCAGCAACGTCCGCGAACTGGAAGGCGCGCTGCGCAAGGTGCTGGCGTATGCCCGCTTCCACGGCCGCGACGTGCTCACGGTGGATGTCTGCAAGGAAGCGCTGAAGGACCTGCTGTCGGTGTCCAACGGTCAGATCACGGTCGAGAACATCCAGAAGACCGTGGCGGACTTCTACAAGATCAAGGTGGCCGACATGTATTCGAAACGCCGGCCCGCCAATATCGCCTTGCCGCGCCAGGTCGCCATGTACCTGGCCAAGGAGCTGACCCAGAAAAGCCTGCCGGAAATCGGTGATCTGTTCGGTGGCCGCGACCACACCACGGTACTGCACGCCGTGCGCAAGATCTCCGACGCCCGCGCCAAGCAAGCGGAACTCAACCATACCCTGCACGTGTTGGAACAAACTCTAAAAGGATGAACATGCAACTCGTACAAACCACACGCGATGCATTGCTGAAACCGCTGTCGACTGTGGCGGGCATCGTCGAAAGACGCCATACCCTGCCCATCCTGGCGAACATCCTGATGCGCAAGGAAGGCAACAAGGTTGCCTTCATCGCCACCGACCTGGAAGTGCAGATCACCACGCATGCCGACTTCGGCGTGGGCCAGGACAACGAGTCCACCACGGTGGCGGCGCGCAAGTTGCTGGACATCCTCAAGGCCCTGCCCGACACGGGCGAGGTCAAGCTGGCGCTGGCCAGCAACAAGCTTTCCGTGCAGTCGGCCAAGAGCCGCTTCGCGCTGCAGACGCTGGCCGCCAGCGAGTTCCCCACCGTGGCCCAGCCCGAGCAGTGGGACGTGTCGCTGACGCTGCCGCAGCGCACGCTGCGCCACCTGTTCAACATGGTGCACTTCGCCATGGCGCAGCAGGACATCCGCTACTACCTGAACGGCATGCTGCTGGTGTTCGAACCGGGCCGCGTGCGCGCCGTGGCCACCGATGGCCACCGCCTGGCGCACTGCTCCACCGAGGCCGACGGCATCAAGGAACGCCACGAAGTCATCGTGCCGCGCAAGACCGTGCTGGAAATGCAGCGCCTGCTGGAAGACTCCGACGAGCCCGTCTCCATCGACGTGGCGCCGGGCCAGATCCGTTTCCGTTTCGGCGACGTCGAGCTGGTGTCCAAGCTGGTCGAAGGCAAGTTTCCCGATTTCACGCGCGTGATTCCCACGAACTACTCGCGTCATTTCCTGGTCGGCCGCGAAGCGCTGCAAGGCAGCCTGCAACGCGCCGCCATCCTGACCACGGACAAGTTCAAGGGCGTGCGCCTGCAGCTGGCGCAGAACCAGATGAAGATCTCGTCCTCCAACGCCGAGCAGGAAGAGGCGCAGGAAGAAATCGACATCGACTACGGCCATGAGCCGCTGGACGTGGGCTTCAACGTCGGCTACCTGCTCGACGTGCTGTCGAACGTCAAGGTCGACAACATCCAGTGGTCGGTCATGCCCGACGCCAACGCGTCCGCGCTCATCACCCTGCCCGAAGACGACCAGTTCAAGTACGTCGTCATGCCCATGCGGATCTAATCCGCCATTACGTGGGTTTGTGCCGCCCGCGGGCCAGCGCGCCCGCCGGCGGTCCGGCCGCCAGGCCGTTCTTTAAAGCTTTATCGAAACAGACATGTCAGATCAGCAGAACACCACTCCCGAGAACAGCGGCTACGGCGCTGACTCGATCAAGATGCTCAAAGGGCTGGAGGCCGTGCGCAAGCGCCCCGGCATGTACATCGGCGACACCTCCGACGGCACCGGCTTGCACCACATGGTGTTCGAGGTCGTGGACAACGCCATCGACGAAGCCCTGGCGGGCTATTGCGACGACATCGTCGTCACGATCCACACCGACAACTCGATCTCGGTGACGGACAACGGCCGCGGCATCCCCACCGACATCCACAAGGACGACGAATTCCACCGCAGCGCGGCCGAAATCGTCATGACCGAGCTGCACGCCGGCGGCAAGTTCGACCAGAACTCGTACAAGGTCTCCGGCGGCCTGCACGGTGTGGGCGTGTCCTGCGTCAACGCGCTGTCCGAATGGCTGCGCCTGACCATCCGCCGCAACGGCGAAGTGCACCAGATGGAATTCCGCCAGGGCGAGCGCGTCGCGCCCCTGGCCGTGACCGGCACGACCGACAAGCGCGGCACCGAAGTGCGCTTCCTGGCCGACCCGATCATCTTCAACAACATCGAGTACCACTACGAGATCCTCTCCAAGCGCCTGCGCGAGCTCTCGTTCCTGAACAACGGCGTCAAGATCCGCCTGATCGACCAGCGCCAGGGCAAGGAAGAGAACTTCGCCTTCTCCGGCGGCGTGAAGGGCTTCGTCGAATACATCAACCGCAGCAAGACCGTGCTGCACCCGAACGTGTTCTCGGTCACCACCGAGTCCTCGGCCGGCGGCGTGACGGTGGGCGTGGAAGTGGCGATGCAGTGGAACGACAGCTACAGCGAAAGCGTGCTGTGCTTCACCAACAACATCCCGCAGCGCGACGGCGGCTCGCACCTGACCGGCCTGCGCGCGGCCATGACCCGCATCATCAACAAGTACATCACCGACAACGAGCTGGCCAAGAAAGCCAAGGTCGAGACGTCCGGCGACGACATGCGCGAAGGCCTGGCCTGCGTGCTGTCGGTGAAGGTGCCCGAACCCAAGTTCAGCAGCCAGACCAAGGACAAGCTGGTCTCCAGCGAAGTGCGCCCGGCCGTCGAAGAAGCCGTGGCCCGCACGCTGGAAACCTGGCTGCTGGAACACCCCAACGACGCCAAGGCGCTGTGCGCCAAGATCGTCGAGGCCGCCCGCGCCCGCGAAGCCGCGCGCAAGGCGCGCGAGATGACGCGCCGCAAGAGCGTGCTGGAAGGCGCCGGCCTGCCCGGCAAGCTGGCCGACTGCCAGGAAAAAGACCCGGCGCTGTGCGAGCTGTACATCGTCGAGGGCGACTCCGCAGGCGGCTCGGCCAAGCAGGGCCGCGACCGCAAGTTCCAGGCCATCCTGCCGCTGCGCGGCAAGGTGCTGAACGTCGAGAAGGCGCGCTTCGACCGCCTGATCGCCAGCGAGCAGATCGCCACGCTGATCACCGCGCTGGGCACCAGCATCGGCCCCGACTTCAACGTCGACAAGCTGCGCTACCACCGCCTCATCATCATGACCGACGCGGACGTCGACGGCGCGCACATCCGCACCCTGCTGCTGACGCTGCTGTACCGCCAGATGCCCGAGCTGGTGCAGCGCGGCTACGTCTACATCGCCCAGCCGCCGCTGTACAAGGTCAAGGTCGGCCGCGAAGAGCGCTATCTGAAGGATGACCAGGAAGAAGCGCAGTTCATGCTGCAGCTGGCCCTGAAGGACGCCGAGATCATCTCCGGTGGCAACATCATCCGCGGCGAAGAGCTCAACGACCTGGCCCGCCAGTACGTGGCCGCCGACGGCGTGATCGCGCGCCTGTCACGCGTGTTCGACCCGGCCGCGCTGTCGGCCATGGCCGAAGGCGTCGAGATCAACCTGGACACGGCCGAAGCCGCCGCCGACTCGGCCAAGCGCCTGGCCGGCGCGCTGCGCGACCCGGTCAGCGGCAATGGCGTGGAGATCGTGGCCGAGTTCGACCCGGCCACCGAGCGCCATCGCCTGTCGATCCAGCGCATGCACCACGGCAACGTGCGCGTCAGCATCATCGACGCGGACTTCATCAACGGCTCCGACTACGGCGTGCTGTCGCGCGCCGCCAAGAGCTTCTCCGGCAAGGTCCTGCCGCGTTCGCTGGCCGCGCGCGGCGAAGGCGACAAGCGCAAGGAGCAGACCGTGTCCGACTTCCGCGAAGCCATGCTGTGGCTGCGCAGCGAAGCCGACCGCAGCATCTCCAAGCAGCGCTATAAGGGCCTGGGCGAAATGAACCCCGAGCAGCTGTGGGAAACCACCATGGACCCCAAGGTGCGCCGCCTGCTGCGCGTGCAGATCGAGGACGCCATCGCGGCCGACGAGGTCTTCACCACGCTGATGGGCGATGACGTGGAGCCGCGTCGCAACTTCATCGAGGCGCATGCCTTGTCGGCGGGGAATATCGACGTGTAAGCGTCGCCGCCGAGCGTCAGTGGAAAAGCCCGGGATCTTCCCGGGCTTTTTTTTGCCCTTCGCCCGGATTCAAGCGAGGAGTATCGTGCGGGAATTGGCTGGTTCCCCTTCATGGCGGGCGGCGTCCAGGCGTCACGTCGAAACAGCGAGGCGATATGTCACACCCCACCATCACCCCCGGGCTGCTCTACCACGATGCGCCCGGCGCGATCGAATGGCTCTGCCGCGCCTTCGGCTTCGAGACGCGCACGCTTGTGCCGGGAGACGACGGCACGATCGCGCACGCGCATCTGACGCTGGGCAACGGCGGCATCATGCTCAGCTCCGGGGAGCGCTACCCGTTTCCCGGCCTGTGCAAGTCCCCGCGTGAACTGGGCGGGGTCGGCAGCGCCGAGATCATCGTCTACGTTGCCGACCCCGACGCGCACTACCAGCGAGCGGTGGCGGCCGGCGCACAGGTCGTCATTGCCATCGAGGACAAGCCCTACGGCGGCCGTGGCTACTCCTGCAAGGACCCCGAGGGCCACGTCTGGGCGTTCGGCTCGTACAACGCATGGTCGGACGCCTGACGTGTTGCCTCCGGCCTGTCGGACTCAGAACTTCACGCTCGCGCTCAGCCCATAGGTGCGGGGGTCGCCCGCCTTGGTTTTCGCACCCTACCCCTGCACGTCACTCGCCCAAGGCTGCGCCGTCAACCGCTCCGCCAGATACTCGATCAGCGCCTGCACCCGGGCCGGACGCCGTCTCCCTGGCGGCGTGACGATATGCAGCGCGATCGGATCGACCCGCCAGTCATCCATGGCCGTTTCCAGCACGCCCGATTGCAGGTCTTCCCAGGCCAGGAACTCCGGCTGCAGGGCCAGTCCATTGCCGGCGCGCAAGGCCGGCGCCAGGGCTTCGGCGTTGTTCACGTTCAGGCGCGTCGGCAGGGCCTGCGAGAACTCGCCGTGCGTCTCGTGGCGGAAGCGCCAGTTCGCGCCGTTGCGCGCGTACATGTATTGCAGGGCCGTGTGCTGCGCCAGGTCGCGCGGATGCCTGGGTCGGCCCGCGCGCTTGAAGTAGGCAGGCGAGCCCACCAGCAGGATGCGCACCGAGCACAGGCGCCGGGCCAGCAGCGTGGAGTCGACCAAGTTCGAGATGCGCAGCGCCAGGTCGAAGCGCTCGGACACCAGGTCCGACTGCTTGTCGCTGAACTCGATCTCCAGTTCCACCTCGGGATGCGCCTGCATGAACGGCGGCAGCATCGGCGCCAGGTGCGTGACGCCGAAGGACATGGGCGCCGACAGGCGGATCTTGCCGTGCAGGCTGGTCGATTTCTCGGTCACCTCGGCCTCGACCGCCTCGCCCTCTTCCAGGATGCGCGCGGCGCGTTCCAGCGCCGCGTAGCCGGACTCGGTCAACGACATGCTGCGCGAGGTGCGGTGGAACAGCATGGTCTTCATCTTGGTTTCCAGGCGCGTGATGGCCTTGGACACCGTGGCCTGGGACAGGGCCAGCTCGGCCGCCGCCTTGGCGAACGAGCCGGTGTCGGCGACCTTGGCGAAGATCGCCCACCCTTCCAGATCCGGCAGCTTGTTCATATCTGATTCTCGCAATAACAGTCGCGTCGATGATAGCGGTTGCCTATGTGACGAACAAGAAAACATCGGCCTGGCGGGCCTGGAAAACGTCTCCGTCACAGGGAGCATGCAAAAAATGGAAAGGATGGAATTCCATGGCGCGGATTCTCAGGCGCCTGGCCGATCCCTAATATGCCTTTACCGACAGACGACGTGCACGAGAGCTTCAAGCGGCGCTTCCGACACGATCTGACGGCGCGGGCCCGGACGGCCCGCGCGTTGCCCCGAATTCATGCCGCCGCATTCCCTGAACGATTTCCTGAAAGAGAGACCCGCCATGTCCGCCAACAAGTACCTCGAAGTCCTGACCCCGCAAAACAGCCAGATCATCTTCATCGATCAGCAGCCGCAGATGGCTTTCGGCGTGCAGTCGATCGATCGCCAGACGCTGAAGAACAACGTGGTGGGCCTGGCCAAGGCCGCCCGCGCGTTCAACATCCCGACCACCATCACCACCGTGGAAACCGACGGTTTCTCGGGCAACACCTTTCCCGAACTGCTGGCCGTGTTCCCCGACCACAAGATCCTGGAACGTACCTCGATGAACTCGTGGGACGACCAGAACGTGCGCGACGCGCTGGCCGCCAACGGCCGCAAGAAGATCGTCGTGGCCGGCCTGTGGACCGAGGTCTGCAACACCACCTTCGCGTTGTGCGCCATGCTGGAAGGCGACTACGAGATCTACATGGTGGCCGACGCCTCGGGCGGCACCTCGGCCGACGCCCATAAGTACGCCATGGACCGCATGATCCAGGCCGGCGTGGTGCCGGTGACCTGGCAGCAGGTGATGCTGGAATGGCAGCGCGACTGGGCGCGCAAGGAAACCTATGACGCCGTGACCGGCATCGCCAAGGAACACTCCGGCGCCTACGGCATGGGCATCGACTACGCCGTCACCCATGTGCACAAGCTGGCCGAGCGCGTGACGCACGGCGAACGCATCGGCCCCAACCCGGCCAAGTAAGCCGCCAGCCCGGCGCGACTCTTTTCCGAACACCGCAGGCGGCGCGATGAACGCCCCTGGCGACCCCAAACGATCCAGGAGCGTTCCATGCCGCACGGCAACACCCCTAATCCGGCAGGCAGCTTCGCGCCGCTGCGCCAGCCCGTGTTCGCCGTGCTGTGGGCGGCCACGGTGCTGGGCAACGTCGGCAGCTTCATGCGCGACGTGGCCAGCTCCTGGCTGGTGACCGACCTGTCGGCCAGCCCGACCGCCGTGGCGCTGATCCAGACCGCCGCCACGCTGCCCATCTTCCTGCTCGCCATACCGGCCGGCGTGCTGTCCGACATCCTGGACCGCCGCCGCTTCCTGATCTTCGTGCAGCTGCTGCTGGCCTCGGTCAGCGGCACGCTGCTGCTCCTGTCGCACACCGGCGCGCTGACGGTCGACTACCTGATCGCGCTGACCTTCGTCGGCGGCATCGGCGCGGCGCTGATGGGGCCGACCTGGCAATCGATCGTGCCCGAGCTGGTGCCGCGCGCCGATCTCAAGGGCGCGGTCGCGCTCAATTCGCTGGGCATCAATATCGCCCGCGCCATCGGCCCGGCCGCCGGCGGCCTGATCCTGGCCAGTTTCGGCGCGGCCGTGACCTACGGCATGGACGTGCTCAGCTATGTGTTCGTGATCGCCGCCCTGTTGTGGTGGAAGCGTCCCGCCGCCGCCGACAGCGCGCTGTCGGAGAACTTCCTGGGCGCGTTCCGCGCCGGTCTGCGCTATACGCGGGCCAGCAAGGAGCTGCACCGCGTGCTGCTGCGCGCCGCCGTGTTCTTCCTGTTCGCCAGCGCGGTGTGGGCCTTGCTGCCGCTGGTGGCGCGCCAGATGCTGGGCGGATCCTCGGGCTTCTACGGCGTGCTGCTGGGCGCGGTGGGCGCGGGGGCGATCCTGGGCGCGCTGCTGCTGCCGCGCCTGGGCAAGCTGGACGCGGACGGCCTGGTGCTGCTGGCGTCCGTGGCCAGCGCGGCCGTGATGGCGGCGCTGGTGTTCGCGCCGCCCAAGTGGCTGGCCGTGCTGCTGCTGGTCGTGCTGGGCATGGGCTGGATCACGGCGCTCACCACCTTCAACAGCGTGGCCCAGGCCATCCTGCCCAACTGGGTGCGCGGCCGTGGCCTGGCGGTGTACCTGACCGTGTTCAATGGCGCGATGGCGGCGGGCAGCCTGGGCTGGGGCCTGGTGGCGCGCGAAATCGGCGTGCCCTATGCGCTGGCGGCCAGCGCCGCCGGCCTGGTCCTGGTCGCGCTGCTGTTCCACCGCGTCCGCCTGCCGGTGGGCGAGGCCGATCTGCAGGCATCGAACCATTGGCCCGAGCCGCTGGTCGCCGAGCCGGTGGCGCACGATCGTGGCCCGGTGCTGGTGCAGGTGGAGTACCGCATCCGTCAGGCCGACCGCCCCGCCTTCCTGGCCGCCATGAAGCGCCTGTCGCAGGAGCGCCTGCGCGATGGCGCCTATGCCTGGGGCGTGGTCGAGCATACGGGCGACGCGGAGCGGGTGGTCGAATGGTTCTTCGTGGAATCCTGGGCCGAGCATCTGCGCCAGCATCATCGCGTATCGCACGCCGACGCGGACCTGCAAGCCGAAGCGCTGCGCTTTCATGTCGGGCCGGACAAGCCCGAGGTGCATCACTTCCTGGCCTTGAAACACTGACGCCACGGTGCTGGACCGGCGGCAAGGCATAGGCAGCAGCTACCGGTTCGGCGCATCGAATCCGCACACTTCCGACTTCCAGAGGCCCTCTCATGATCGAACGCCGTCCTCTCGCCAGCCTGGGCCATGCCCATCGCGGCTGGTTCGACGTGACGCATCATTTCTCGTTCGCCGGCTACCAGGATCCCGCGCGCATGCGCTGGGGCGCGCTGCGCGCCTGGAACGACGAGACCCTCGCGCCGGACTCGGGCTTTCCGCCGCTGCTGCATACGGATGTGGAGATCATCACCTGCGTGCGCCTGGGCGCGCTGACGCACGAGGACGACCTGGGCAACCGGGGCCGCACGCGGGCCGGCGACGTGCAGGTCATGAGCGCGGGCAGCGGCCTGACCCATGCCGAGTTCAATATGGAGGGCGGCCCGGCCCGCGCGGTCCAGATCTGGATCGAGCCGGACCGGCGCGGCGCGCCGCCCAGCTGGGGCAGGAAGACCTTCGCCCGCGATGCCTGCCACGGTCATTTCCTGACGCTGGCCAGCGGCATCGCCGGCGACGAGGATGCGTTGCCGATCCGTAGCGATGCCCGCGTGCTGGCCGTCGCGCTCAAGGCGGGCGAGGCGGCCACCTATCAGTTCGCCGGCGGTGCACGTCGCGGTTATCTGGTCGCGTCCAAGGGGCGGCTGACCGTCAATGATGTATCGCTCGAAGATGGCGATGGCGCCGCCATCCGCGACGAAACCACGCTGCGCATCACGGCGCTGGATGATGTTGAAGCCTTGCTGGCGGACACGCTGGCATGAACCGCAATTGTGAATGGACGACTATCCAAATGAAGATCTATCTGCTATCCCTGGGCGCCGGGCTGCTGGTCGGCGTGGTCTATAGCCTGTTGCAAGTGCGTTCGCCCGCGCCGCCGCTGGTGGCGTTGGTCGGCCTGCTTGGCATCCTGGTGGGCGAACAGCTGATTCCGGTGGGCAAGCATATGCTCAACGGCTCGGCCTTCGCCGCCGCCTGCGACAAGGAAAAGACCGTGAGCCATCTGTTCGGGCAGCTGCCCGGCCGGCAGGCCCAGCCCCAACGCCAAGACCAGAACACCGACCAGGGTTGAGCCTTCGCGCCCCTGCCCGATTCCAAGGAGAAACCGCCATGACCACCGCCACGCCGGACGTCATCTTCCACAATGGCCGCATCACCACGCTGGACCGTTCCCGGCCGCGGGCCAGCGCCGTCGCCGTCAAGGACGGCCGTTTCGTCGCGGTCGGCGACGATGCCGAGGTGCTGGCGCTGGCCGGCGCCGGCACGCGGCGCGTCGACCTGAAGCGCCGCGCCGTCCTGCCCGGCCTGTACGACAACCACACGCACGTGGTGCGCGGCGGCCTGAACTACAACATGGAGCTGCGCTGGGACGGCGTGCGCTCGCTGGCCGACGCCATGGCCATGCTCAAGCGTCAGGTCGCCATCACGCCCGCGCCGCAGTGGGTGCGCGTGGTGGGCGGCTTCACCGAGCATCAGTTCGCCGAGAAGCGCCTGCCCACCATCGAGGAACTCAACGCCGTCGCGCCCGACACGCCGGTGTTCATCCTGCACCTGTACGACCGCGCCCTGCTCAACGGCGCGGCGCTGCGCGCGGTGGGCTACACCAAGACCACGGCCAATCCGCCGGGCGGCGAGATCCTGCGCGACGCGCAGGGCAATCCCACCGGGCTGCTGCTGGCCAAGCCCAACGCCACCATCCTGTACGCCACGCTGGCCAAGGGGCCGAAGCTGCCCTTCGACTACCAGCTCAATTCCACGCGCCATTTCATGCGCGAATTGAACCGTCTGGGCGTGACCGGCGTGATCGACGCCGGCGGCGGCTTCCAGAACTATCCCGACGACTATGCCGTCATCCAGCGGCTGGCCGACGACAATCAGATGACCGTGCGGCTGGCCTACAACCTGTTCACGCAGAAGCCAAAGCAGGAGAAGGAGGACTTCCTCAACTGGACCGCCAGCGTGCAGTACAAGCAGGGCACGGACTACTTCCGTCATAACGGCGCCGGCGAGATGCTGGTGTTCTCGGCCGCCGATTTCGAGGACTTCCGCGTCGAGCGGCCGGACATGCCGCCGGAAATGGAAGGCGAGCTGGAGGAAGTGGTGCGCGTGCTGGCGCAGAACCGCTGGCCCTGGCGCCTGCATGCCACCTATGACGAGACCATCGCGCGCGCGCTGGATGTCTTCGAGAAAGTCCATCGCGACACGCCGCTGACCGGCCTGAACTGGTTCTTCGACCACGCCGAGACCATCTCCGACAAATCCATCGATCGCATCGCCGCGCTGGGCGGCGGCATCGCCGTGCAGCACCGCATGGCCTACCAGGGCGAGTACTTCATCGAGCGCTACGGCGCGGCGGCGGCCGAGGCCACGCCGCCCGTCGCCAAGATGCTGGCGCGCGGCGTGAAGGTGTCGGCCGGCACCGACGCCACCCGCGTCGCGTCCTACAACCCCTGGGTGTCCCTGTCCTGGATGGTCACCGGCAAGACCGTCGGCGGCACGCGCCTCTATCCCGCGCGCAACTGCCTGGACCGCGAGACCGCGCTGCGCATGTGGACCGAGAACGTGGCCTGGTTCTCCAACGAGGAAGGCAAGCGCGGCCGCATCGAGCCGGGCCAGCTGGCCGATTTCATCGTGCCGGACAAGGACTATTTCAGCTGCGCCGAGGACGAGATCTCGTTTCTGACCTCGGACCTGACCGTGGTCGGCGGCCGCGTCGTCTACGGCGCCGGCGAGTTCGGTCCGCTGGACGACAACCCGCTGCCGCCCGCCATGCCGGACTGGTCGCCCACGCGCCTGTTCGGCGGCTACGCCGCCTGGGGCGATCCGGATGGCGCCGGCCGCAATTCGCTGGGCTATCGCAACATGGCGGCCTGCGGCTGCGCCAGCGCCTGCGGCGTGCATGGCCACGAGCATGCGCGCGCCTGGGGCGCGCAGGCGCCCAGCTCGGACCTGTCGGGCTTCTTCGGCGCGCTGGGCTGCTCCTGCTGGGCCGTGTGAGGGGCGCCGCCATGAACGCACCTTCTGCATGGGAACGGCGGCTCGCCGGCGCGGCGCGTCCGCTGTTCGGTTCGGCCGCGATCCGTTTCCTGGCCTATCTGGGGCTGTGCGCCGCCTATCTGCAGGGCGGCCTGGTGAAGCTGACGGATTTTCCCGGCGCCCTGCGCGAGATGGCGCATTTCGGCCTGTCGCCGGCGCCGGTGTACGCCGTGCTGGTGATCGCGCTCGAGCTGATCGCTTCCGCCATGATCCTGACGGGCCGGCTGCGCTGGCTCGGCGCGGCGGCGCTGGCCCTCTTCACGCTGGCGGCGACCGGCATGGCGCTGCGTTTCTGGGAGCTGCCTGTCGGGCAGGAACGCTTCATGGCCGCCAATGCCTTCTTCGAGCATCTGGGGCTCACGGGTGGCTTTCTGCTGGTGGCGTGGCTGGATTTGAAGGCGCCTGGAGGCGCCGAAACGGCGTCGGCATGACCTGTCGGACCGTCGCGACGCCAGCCCGCTCCAGCCGCCTGGCCGCCAGCAGGCAATCGCTCTCGCGCCACGGCGCGGCGATCAGTTGCACGCCCAGCGGCAGATGGGCGTCTGCGCCGATCCCGGGCCAGACGGGCGCGGCGCAGACGGGCAGGCCCAGGCAGGAGATGGGCTGCGTCAGCAGGCCCATGCTGGCGCGGGCCGGCAGGCACTGGCCGGCCAGCATCAGGTCCTGGGCGCCGATGGGCGTGGCGGGCACCGGCGTGGCGGGCGCGATCAGCACGTCGTAGCGCGCGAACAGCGCCAGCGCGTCGCGGTAGACGCGATGGCGTACCCGCTGGGCCTGCTGCACCCAGGCGGCGGGCACCAGGCTGCCCGCCACCAGGCGGTCGCGCGAATACGGCTCGTAGTAGTCGTAATGCGTCACCAGGCGGCGCCGATGCAGCGCGCCGCCTTCGGCGGCGGTGATCACGAACGCGGCGGCGCGCGCTTGCTGCGCGCCGGCCAGTTCGACGATATCGGCGGCATCGAGCGCGCGCGCGGCCAGTTGCACGGCCTGGCGCGCCTCCGGGCCGGCCCAGTGGGTGAAATAGCCGCCCAGCACGGCCACGCGCAAGGGGCGGTCCGAGGCCAGCGCCGCCAGCGTGGGTTCGGCCGGATACTGGGCGCAGGCCCCGTCTCCCGCGTCGGGGCCTTGCAGCGCGTCGTAGACCGCGGCCAGGCCCGTTGCGTCGGCCGCGAAGGGGCCTAGATGATCAAGGCTGCCGACAAAGGGGAACGAGCCGGTGCGCGGCAGGCGGCCGAAGGTCGGCTTCAGGCCGAACACGCCGCACAGCGCGGCAGGCACGCGGATCGAGCCGTTGGTGTCGGAGCCCAGCGTCAGCGGCACCAGGTCGCCGGCTACCGCCGCGGCGCTACCGCCCGACGAGCCGCCGGCGATGCGGGCGGTGTCGTGCGGATTGCGGCAGGCGCCGTAGTGCGAGTTCTCTGTCGTGAAGCCGTAGGCGTGCTCGTCCATGTTGAGCGCGCCCACCAGCACCGCGCCGGCCTCGCGCAGCCGCGCCACCAGCACGGCATCGCGCCGCGCGGGCGGGTTGGCGGCGTTGACGCGGCCGCCGGCCAGCGTGACCTCGTCGGCGGTATCGAACAGGTTCTTGACCGCATAGGGCACGCCGGCCAGCGGCGGCAGGACTTCGCCTCGGGCGCGCCGCGCGTCGATGGCGGCGGCCTCCTGGCGGGCGCGGGTTTCGGTGACGCTGGTGAAGCAGTGGTAGCGCGGGTCGGCCTCGCGGATGCGCGCCAGCGTGGCCTCCAGCACCGCCGACGCGCTGCGCTCGCCGTCGCGGATCTGCCGCGCCAGGCCGAGGGCGACGCTGTTCACGGGCGGAACACCGAGGCCGACTCCAGTTCCACCGGCAGGGCCTCATCGATGAAGGTCGAGGCGATGTCGTGGATGCGCGCGAATTGCTGCGCCACCTCGGCCGTGGCCGGCTCGCGCAGGGCATAGCCGGCCAGCGCCAGCGCGCTGCGCACGTATTGATCGATGGTTTCCTGGGTCATGGCGGATTGCTCCTGTGGGGCGTGTATCGCTAGCGGCGCACTTCGCGCTGGAAGATCTCCAGGCTCAGTTTCTTCATGTCGATGAAGCTGGGTTCGGTCAGGGTCTCGACGGTGCGCGGACGGGCATCGCCGTAGTCCAGGATCTCGGCCACGCGCGTGGGGCGCTTGGTCAGCAGCAGCACCTGATCGGCCAGGTAGACGGCTTCTTCCAGATCGTGCGAGACCAGCAGCATGGTGGTGCCGGTCTGCATGAAGACTTCCTGCAGCTTTTCGCGGATGAACAGCGTCATCTCGAAATCCAGCGCCGAGAACGGCTCGTCCAGGAACAGCACCTCGGGTCCCGGCGCCAGCGCGCGCATGATCGAGGCGGTCTGCTGCTGTCCGCCGGACAGCTCGTAGGGGTAGCGCTTGAGATCGAACTTGACGTCGAACGAAGCCACCAGCTCCTCGACCCGCGCGTCGACCTCGGCCTTGCCGCGTCCCTCGAGCCGCAGCGGATAGGCGATGTTGTCGATCGTGCGCAGCCACGGGAACATGGCCTCGCGGTAGTTCTGGAACACATAGCCGATCTTGGTCTGCGCCAGCGCTTTGCCGTCGAACAGGATCTCGCCGGCATCGATGGGAATCAGGCCGGCGATCATGTTGATCAGCGTGGACTTGCCGCAGCCGTTGGGGCCGAAGACCGAGACGATCTTGCCCTTGGGAATGTCGAGGTTGAAGTCCTCGTACAGCGGCCAGCCGGCGAAATACTTGGTCAGGCCGCGGATGGTGATGTGGGTGCCGGCCGGCCCCGGCACGAAGGGCGCGGGGGCGGGCGATGGCGCGATGGCGGGGTTGATGACGGTGGACATGATTACCGGCCACTCCAGTGGACGACGCGCTTTTCCATGAGCAGGAAGAGAATGTTCAGGACATAGCCGAGCGCGCCGGCGGCCAGGATCGAGGCGTACATGTCGCGCACATTCAGCACCTGCTGCGCGTTGATGATGCGATTGCCCAGCCCGCTGTCCGAGCCGATGAACATCTCGGCCACGATCACGATGACCAGCGCCATCGACACGCCGCTGCGCAGGCCCACGAAGGTCGGCTGCAGGCTTTCCCAGATCAGCACGTCCTTGAAGATCTGCCAGCGCGAGGCGCCCATGACGCGCGCCGCCATCACGCGCTGTTTGCGCGCGTTGATGACGCCGTAGGCGCTGTTGAACAGGATGACCAGCACCGCGGCGAAGGCGGCGATGGCGATCTTGTTCATGTCGGTCACGCCGAAGATCATCAGGAACAGCGGGATCAGCGCCGACGACGGCGTCGAACGGAAGAAGTCCACCAGGAACTCGACGCTGCGGTAGGCTTTCTCGTTGCTGCCCAGCAGAACGCCCAGCGGCACGCCGATCACGCCGGCGATGACGAATGCCTGCAGCGTCCGGTTGACCGAGGCGAGGAAGTCACCCAGCAAGGGCCCGCCGGCCATGCCCTTGGCCAGCGCCACCAATGTGGCGCCGGGCGTGGGCAGCAGCACCGGGCTGACCAGCTGCAGCCGCACCACCAGGTCCCACACGATGTACAGCGCCAGCGGACCGATCAGCGGCAGCAGGCGCGCGGCGGTCCAGGTTCGCGGGGCGCGGGAAGCCTGCGCCGCGATGGCCGCGTGGCGGGCGCCGGCGGCCTGCGCCGCGCCCCCGCGGCTCGAAGTGATCGCGTCCATGGCTCAGCCCTTGTACAGCATCGAGGCCACGTCGACCTTCTGGGCGAAGATGCCCTTGTCGGCGAACAGGTCGAAGAACTTCTGGAAGTACTGGATATCGCTGGGGCTGAACTCGTTGTAGAGCGTGTAGGCGGCCAGCGGCACCGCCTCGGTCATGGGGCCCTCGATGGCGGTATAGCCCTTCATGTACGGGCGCGCTTCGTTCGGCTGGTTGCGGATCAGTTCGATGCCGCGCGCATAAGCGGCGATGAATTTCCGGCTTTCCTCGGGATGCTTCTTCAGGAACGCGGTGGTCAGCGAGGCCGAACCGCCGAACCAGGGCGCCATCGGATCGCCCAGCACGTACTTGGCGATGACGCCCGCCTCGAGCACGCGGGTGGTGCCGTTCAGGCGGCCCACGGTGCCGGTGGGCTCCAGCGTGTAGCAGGCATCCAGCTGGCCCGCGGCGACCGCGGCCACGTGCTGGCTGATCGCCAGTTCGACCACGGTCGCCCCGGTTGCGCCGGCGCGCTCCAGCACGGCCTTGGCCAGCGTGGCATTCTGGATGCCGGGTCCGGAACCGACCCTTTTCCCCTTGAGGTCCGCGATGGATTGGATGGGACTGTCTTTCGCGACGATGAACTCGTCCAGTACGTTCTTGGCGTTGCTGGGGTTGGACGCGAAGATCTTGAACAGGCCGGGCGAGGCGATCTCGCCGATGGCCAGGTTAGCCGAGCCAGTGCCGTTGGCGCTGCCGTCGGCGCGGCCCGCCAGCATGGCTTCCATGACTTGCTGCGCGCCCGCGAACTTGAGCGCTTCGACGTTCAGGCCGGCTTCCTTGAAGTAGCCCTTCTCGATCGCGGCATAGAACGGCAGGCCCGCCGCGACCGGCCAGTAGCCGATGCGGATGACCGGGCCCGGTTGCGCCCGCGCCAGTGCCGGCGCGGCCAGCGTGGCGGCGCCCAGCGCGGCGCCGCGCAGCAGCCGGCGGCGGGTGGCGTTGAAGGTGTGGGGCGCGAGGCGATCGGTGTTGCGGGACATGCGGGCTCCTGGTCGGAAATGGGCAGGCGCTTGTGGACAAGCCTGCATCCCAGTCAAGCAAGACCCGTGCCAGGCGGCCAGGCGGCGTTGCGCCGCATGGGGCGGGGCTATCATGGCGCGTCGCCTGAACCACCTTGGTGCATGCGCGGCACCGCGACGGCGCGCGCGGCGCATCATGGCGCCGCCGGGCCGGCGGCGACCGCCTGCCGCTCTTTCCCCATCCCGCCGTCCATGAACCTCGACACGCTAGGCCCGCGCATCTGCATCCTCGGCCCGTCCAACAGCGGCAAGTCCACGCTGGCCGATGCCATCGCGGCGAAACAGGGCCTGGAGCCCATCCATCTCGACCGTCTCTACCATCTGCCGCATACCGACTGGCAGCCGCGTCCCGCCGGGGAATTCCTGACGCTGCACGACGCCGCCATCGCCGGCGAGCGCTGGGTGATGGATGGCAACTATTCCTCTTGTCTGCCGCAACGCCTGGCGCGTGCGACGGGTCTGATCCTGCTGGACCTGTCCACGCCCTTGAGCCTGTGGCGCTACGCGCGCCGGACCTGGTTCGAAAGGGATCGGCGCGGCGCGCTCGATGGCGGCCGCGACAGCGTGAAGTGGTCGATGATCCGTCACATCGTGGTGGCCACGCCGCCCAACCGCAAGCGCTATGCGCAGCTATACGCGCGCTGTGAATTGCCGAAAGTGCTGTGTCCGTCGGCGCGGGCGCTGGCGCGCCGCTACCGGGAATGGGGG